>JBBQYZ010000075.1:0-9187 GCA_038208205.1 Gemmatimonadales bacterium
GACATGGCTCGCACGTCGATCAATCTCGTCGGAAACTGCCTGGCGACGGTGGTGATGGCGCGCTTGGAGGGGACGTTCGAGCTATCGAGCGAGGACACGCCAGTGGCCGACTCGCTCGCGGGTGCGACGTTGAGCATGCCGGCGGTGCGGACTCCCGACGCATAGGGGAGATCAAAGGGACCGCGGGGGCCCGCCGGCAGCGAGCAGGCGCGACCTCCCGCTGTATCCGAGTCGTCAGAAATTCGCTGGGGCGGCCGACCGAGGCCGGCCAACAAGCTGCTCTCGGGCTAGGTCGCAGTCTCCCCGAGATAGCGCAGCGCGCCACGCACGGCACCGCGCGCCGCGTTGACCTCAACGCTCTGCAGCTGGGCACCGGGCACCGCGCTCTTGAGTCGGTGCTCGAGGCGCTTCCGCACCGTGGTGCCGCGCGTCAGCATGCCGCCCGTGAACGCGACGGGCGTCGCCGCTCGCTCATCGCCGAAGAGTTGCCGGGCGAGCGAGCGTACGTGCAGCACGAGCTCTTCCACGGCTATGCTGACGATCGCATTGGCGCGCAGGTCGCCGGCATCGGCCACGCTGCTCACGACCGGTGCCAACGTCGCGAGCGTCGCGGGTGTGGCGGCCGCGGCCCAGGCGATCAACTCCTGCGGATCGTTCACCTGCGCCGCGGTGAGCACGGCGCCGATCAGCGCGGTTTCCGGCTCGCGCCCATCCGCCGATGCGGTCACCACGCTGAGCGCGCGGCGACCGATCCAGGCGCCGCTGCCCTCGTCGCCGCACACCGGACCCCAGCCCCCACACCGCGCGATGTTGCCGGCGTGACCCCGACCGAACGCCACCGAACCGGTGCCGCTGATCAACAGTACCCCTGGCCCGTCGCCAAACGCGTCGTCGAGCGCGATGGCGAAGTCCGGATGCACCACCACTTCGTCGGCCAACTCCCGTCCCACGAGGGCCCGCCAGAACTCGCCCCGCTCCGGCTCGCGCGCCACTCCGGCCACGCCCACGCACAGCACCTTCGGCATGACGTGCGTCATCTCGCACGAGGCCAGCGCGTCGCGCACGACTGCCGCGATCACGTCCGCCGATTGCTCTGCCTTTCCCGGCCGCACGGCACTGGCTGACCCCACGACCTCGCCGAGCTGATTTCCCAGCTCGTCGGCGACGATCGCGCGAGTCTTGGACCCGCCGCCGTCGACGCCGATGACGATGTCGGTCACGCCCGCGCCGCGACGGGGGCCGGCATCGGGTGAAAGAGCGACGAGAGGATGCCCACGAGCAGGGTGATCGAGGTGCCGATCAGGACGTACCATGGCCAGGCGATGCGCCCGAACGGCGCGAGGGTCGCGGCCATGGACGGATAGGCGCTCGAGATCGGGCCGGCGAAGACGATGAACGCCATCGTCGCGATGGCGATGGACATACCGAGGATGGCATCGCGCTCGATGGCACGGCGCCAGAAGATGCCCAGAAAGAAGCCGCCGAGCAGTCCGCCGTAGGTGAACGACGCGATGCCGAGGGCGATCACCACGACCGGCGTCTTGGTGTCCTGCGGAAAGAGCAGAGCACCCAGGGTGAGCACGATGCCCCACCCGAGCGCGAATCGCCGTCCCATCTTGAGCGTGGTGGCGTCGTCCGGCGTCTTCTTCGTCAGCGGGAGGTAGATGTCGTGCGTCGTCGCCGCCGCGAGCGAGTTGATGGCCCCCGAGTGAGTGCTCATGGTTGCCGCAACGATCGCCGCCACGATCAAGCCGACCAGCCCCGGCGGCATATGCTCGAGGATGAAGGTCGGGAAGATCTGGTCGGTGGCCGGAAAGAGCTGCCCGTGATAGAACGCCCAGAGGCCGAGGCCGATCGCGAGGAAGAGGAAGAACTGGCAGAACACCACGAACCCCGAGCCGATGATCGCGCGCTGCGCGTCCTTGAGCGACCGTGAGGACATCAGGCGCTGAACGATCAGCTGGTCGGTGCCGTGGGACGCCATGGCGAGGAACGCCCCGCCGATGAGGCCCGCCCACACCGTATGCGGCCGATTGAGACCAGGATAGAAGTCGAGCACCTTCGTCTTGCCCGCCGCCGAGGCCGAGCGCCAGATCTCGGACCAGCCACCGGGTACGAGGTGCCCGAGGATGAGGATCGCCGCGATCCCGCCGCTGATGTAGATGCCCGCCTGCATCAACTCGGTCCAGACGACGGCTTTCATCCCGCCCTTGTAGGTGTAGATCACCGTCAGAAAGCCGAGGATGAGCACCGCGACCGGCATGACGAGCGCCTTGTTGGTGATCGACGGGCTGATGATCAGCGCGACCGGGATGGCCGTCGCGAAGACGCGCACTGAATCAGCCAGCGCCCGCGTCACCATGAACACGATCGACGTGAAGCGCCGCGTTGCAAGGCCGAACCGCGTCTCGAGCAGCGCGTACGCCGTGACCAGGTTGCCCTGGAAATAGCGCGGCAGCAGCACGCCGGCGACGACGAAGCGCCCGATGATGTAGCCGGCCACGATCTCGAGGAAGCCGAGGTCTCCGAACCCCGGCTTGTTGCCGTACGACAGCCCGGGGGTGCTGATGAAGGTGAGGGCGCTGGTCTCGCTCGCCACGATCGAGAACATGACCGCCCACCACGGGATCGCGCGGTCGGCCACGAAGTAGTCCTTCGCGTCCTTCTGCGTGCGCCCGACGTAGAGCCCGAGCGTGAGGGTGCCGAGCAGGTACGCGACGAGGACGATCGCGTCGAGCGTGGTGAACCGGGTCATGCCTCTCCCCTATTCGACGACGTAGGCTTCCATGGCGAAGTACTCGGCGAGCCCGAGCCGGTCCAGCAGGGCGGCGGTGTCCTTGTTGCGCGCGTCGACGCGCTGCCAGAACTCGCGGTCGTCCTGGCCGGGGAAGGGTGCCGAGTCCTTCTGGGACTGGTGCTTGAAGATCGCCTGGATCTTGACGCGCAGCTCCTCGCCCGACATGGGCACGAGCCAGGTGGCGTCGGTGACGTCCCACTCCTGCCATGCGCCGCGGTAGAGCCACACCTCGGGGCGCGGGGCGTCCATGTCGAGCAGGGCGAGGTCGATCGCCTCCTTGCACATCCGGTGCGTCCCGTGCGGATCCGAAAGGTCGCCGGCGACGAAGACGATCTCGGGGCGGCACTCGTCGAGCAGGTCGCGGACGATGGCCACGTCGGCCGGCCCGATCGGGTCCTTCTTGACCTTGCCCGTCTGATAGAAGGGCAAGTTGAGAAAGCGCGCGTTGGTGCCGGTCAGTCCCATCACCTCGATCCCCGCCACCGCCTCGCTCTCGCGGATGATGCGCTTGATGTCCTGCACCTCCGGGATGTCCACGTCGCCCGGCCGCTTGCGGTCGAGGAACTCGTAGACCTGCTGGGCGAGCATGTCCACGGTGTTGCCAGCAACGTGTGCCTCGTGCGAGAGGCGACGCAGGAAGTCCACGTAGCGCCGCACGTCGTGGTCGAAGACGGCGATGTTGCCGCTCGTCATGTAGGCCACGAGCATGTCGTTGCCGTTCTCGACGAACTTGCGGAGGATGCCGCCCATCGAGATGACGTCGTCGTCCGGGTGCGGGGAGAAGACGATGGTGCGGCGTCCCTTGGGGAGCTTGCTCTTGCCGCGGATCTTGGCGCCGAGCGCGTTGAACACCTCGCCGTTCACCGCGCCGTAGGAGCCATGCCGCGCCACGAGGGAGGACATCCCGTGCTCGGCATAGTCCCGCTGCGTGAGCTTGAGGATCGCGCGTCCCGTCTGCTGCGACAGCCACACCACGCCCCGAATCATGAGATCGGTGGACCACTGCACCTCGTCGATCAGCCAAGGCGTCGCGATGCGGGTGAGCGCCGCGCCGGCGGCTCGGTCGACGTAGAAGGTCGTGTTGGGGTGGCGTTGCAGGAATGTGGCGGCGATCTCCAGGTTGACCTCGCCCTCGACCGATCGGCGCACGATGGAGGCCTTGTGCTCGCCAGTCGCGAGAATCGCGATCTCGCGCGCCTCGAGGATGGTCGCGACGCCCATCGTCACCGCTTCCTTCGGCACGAACTCCTCGCCGAAGAAGTCGGCGGCAGCATCACGGCGGGTCACGGCGTCCAGGTGCACGACTCGAGTGCGGCTGTCCACGCCGGAGCCGGGCTCGTTGAACCCGATATGCCCCGTCTTGCCGATGCCGAGGATCTGGAAGTCGATTCCCCCCGCAGCAGCGATGGCGACCTCGTAGGCCCGGCACGCCTCGCCGATCTCCTCGGATGCCCGGTCGCCGCGCGGGATGTGCACGTGCTCCGGCCGCACGTCCACGTGCGAGAAGAAATTCTCCCACATGAAGCGGTGGTACGAGTGAATGTTGTCCGGCGCCATCGGGTAGTACTCGTCCAGGTTGAACGAGATGACCCCGGCGAAGCTGAGGCCCTCATCGCGGTGCATCCGGATGAGCTCCCGGTACACGCCGATCGGCGTCGAGCCGGTGGCGAGGCCGAGCACGAGCGGACGGCGAGCAGCGGCCCGCTCGCGCATCAGGGTCGCGATTCGGCCGGCGACGACGCGGGCGAGGTCCTCGTGCTCCTCGACGACGATCGTACGGATGCGCTCGAGCGCGGCGGCGGTGGGCCCCACATGCAAGGGCCCGCGAGTCGCTGAGCGATCGCGGGCCACGTGCCCGGTGCCGACGTCCACGTCGGCGCCAGTAACCGGTTCGGTCATGCGGTGTGGAATCTCAGGCGGAGAACGAGCTGCCGCAGCCGCAGCCACCCGTCGCGTTCGGATTCTTGAAGGTGAAGCCGGACCCCTGCATCGACGTGGTGTAGTCGATCACGACGCCGCTGATGTACTGCGCCGAGAACGGGTCGACGAACACCCGATACTCGCCCTGGTCGACGACGAGGTCATCTTCCGCGGCGGCATCCTCGATCAAAAGCCCGTACTTGAAGCCGCTGCAGCCGCCGGGCTGCACACTGACACGCAGGCCGCCGACGGTGGGATCGACGCCCTCCTGTGCCATGAACTTCTTGACCTCGACGCCCGCGACGGGCGTGACGGTCATCATCACTTCTGGCTGATTGGTCGTGCTCATGGAACCTCCGGTGTGTGGCGCAGCCGGTAACGGCGCGCGGGCCTCCACTGCCTGAAAATATACCCCGGAACGGGCGGAGGTTCAAGCAAAATCGCCCTCGGGACACGGAAACGCGGACCCGGACGCGGTGGCGGTCCGGGTGGCGGGCGGTCAGTGGTGGGTAGCTGCCACCACCCGCCACCGACTACCGCTAGTCCGCCGCCACCGGACGGACGACGTCGCGCTGGGCGCGCTCGCCGGCGTCCTCCTCGCGGAACGCCTTGGCGATCCAGGCGAAGGCGAGCACCGCGACGCACAGCATCCCCACTCCCGTCGTCGTCTCGCCGAAGATCAGCTTTCCGATACCGAACAAGCTGGCATACACGGCCACGATGCCGGCCAGCCAGTTCGTCCACGCGAGTGCGCCGCCAGGAATGCTCTCGCCTCCGTAGCCGAGCCGCTCGGAGACGCCGCGCCATCCCGGCCCGCCTGGCCGCACACGCTGGTAGAACGAGTCGAGCTTCGCGTCGGGTTCCGGCTTGGTCAGGAAGGTCACCCCGACCCAGACCACAGTGCTCACCGCCACGGTGGTGAGCATGACGTACGTCTGGATCAAGGGGCTCTTGTCGGGCAGACTCGCCTTGACGAAGTGAAGGGCAGCGATGGACACCACGAACGAGGCGATCATGGCGCTGATCTCGCTCCAGGCATTGATGCGCCACCAGTACCAGCGCAGGATCAGCACGAGGCCGGTGCCGGATCCGAGCGCCAGCAGGAGCTCCCAGGCTCCGGCGATCGTGTCGAGTTGCCAGGTGACAAAGATCGAGGCCAGGAAGAGAAAGACCGTCGACCAGCGAGACATCGTGACGTAGTGCTTCTCGGAGGCGGTCTTGTTGACGAATCGCTTGTAGAAGTCGTTCACCAGGTACGACGCGCCCCAGTTGAGCTGCGTGCCGACGGTCGACATGTACGCCGCGGCGAAGCCGGCCATCATGAACCCCCGCCATGGCGTGGGCAGCAGATCGACGTAGGCCTGGACATAGGCGGCCTCGTGATCGTGCGTCGGCCCGATGCCGGCCGGGTAGAGGAGCACCGCGGCGAGACCGGTGACGATCCACGGCCAGGGCCGAATGGCGTAGTGGGCGACATTGAAGAACAGCGTCGCCAGCACGCCATCACGCTCGGTCCGGGAGGAGAAGATGCGTTGAGCCACGTACCCACCTCCACCCGGCTCGGCGCCCGGATACCAGGCCGCCCACCACTGCACGGACAGGAAGACCGCGAGGGTGAGCAGCGGCATCCACACGTAGCCAGTGATTCCGCCCGAGGTCAGGTGTACGGGTAGGACGGAGATCGCGGCATCGGAGCTCCCATAGTGCGCGGCGAGCCCCGCCTTCAGCTTGTCCATGCCGCCCACGGCGCGCACCGCGTAGATGGCGAGGATGATCACAGCGCTCATCTTGATCACGAACTGGACGAGGTCCGTCCAGAGCACCGCCCACATGCCTGCGCCGGTCGAGTAGGCCACGGTGATGAGGAAGCAGATACCGACGGCGAGCACCTCACCCGATACGGCGGTGCCGAACAGGCTCACATCGTGAAGCCCGAGCGAGATGGTGAGGATCTTGATCATCGCCTTCGTCACCCAGCCGAGGATGATCAGGTTGATCGGGATCGCCAGGTACAGTGCACGGAAACCACGCAACGCCGCGGCTGGCCGCCCGCTGTACCGAAGCTCAGCGAATTCCACGTCGGTCATCACGCCGGCCCGTCGCCACAATCGCGCAAAGAAGAACACGGTGAGCATCCCGCTCATCAGAAAGCTCCACCAGAGCCAGTTCCCCGCGACTCCGTTGGCGAACACGAGCCCCGTCACCACCAGCGGCGTGTCGGCCGCGAAGGTCGTCGCGACCATGCTCGCACCGGCGAGCCACCAGCTCACGTCGCGACCGGAGAGAAAGTACTCCTCGATGCTCTCGCCACCCTTCTTGGTGAAGACGAGGCCGATGCCCATCGAGAGGACGAAGTACGCGACGACGATCGCCCAGTCGATTGCCGAGAGATTCATGGACGCACCGGGGTGGGAGGAGAGGACGCCGCGGCCTGGGACTCGAGCGTCTTCACGACAGCGGGGTGAAGCGCGCGCATCGCGGCATCGGCCACCGCCACTCGTGCCGGACCGATCCCGGTGTGCTCGCGCGTGGGATTCACACGATTCGTGAGCAGGATAACGTACAGGTCGTACTGGGGCGCGATCCAGAGGGAGGTGCCGGTGAAGCCGGTGTGCCCGAAGGCGGGGCGCTTCATGAAGTGGGCGCCCGAGCTGCCCGCTCCCGGCGTGTCCCACCCGAGCGCGCGTGTCGAGAACGTCGAGTCCTGCACCGTGGTGAACTGACGGATCGTCTCCGCGTTCGCCAGCAGCGCGCCATCGAGCACCCCTCCGTTCAGGTAGGCGCGCGCGAGGCGCTCGAGGTCGTGCGCCGTGCTGAACAGACCAGCGTGGCCCGACACGCCCCCGAGCGCGAACGCGTTCTCATCGTGCACCTCGCCACGGAGGTGTCGCCCGCGCCACGGGTCGCGTTCGGTCGGCGCGATGCGCGCCAGCAGCGATGAGTCGGGCCGGTATCGCGTCTCGCGCATGCCAAGGGGCGCGAACACGTGACGCGTCAGATACCGGTCGAGCGATTCGCCACTGACCCGCTCGACGATCTTGCCGAGCAGGATCGCGCCGATGTCGCTGTAGACCATCCGGACTCCGGGCAGGGTGTCCAGCGGGGTGGTGAAGAACAGGCGCAGCGTGGAGTCGGGCGACAGGTTGAGCTTGAAATACTGCTTGAAGGCCGGCAGGCCAGACTGATGCGTGATCAGGTGCCGAACGGTGATCTTCTCCTTGCCGGCCCCGGTCCACTCGGGGAGGTAGCGCTGAACCGGCGCGTCGAGGTCCACCTTGCGCTGCTCGACCAGCTGCATCATCGCCGACGTCATGCCCACGACCTTCGTGAGCGACGCCAGGTCCCACAGGGTGTGCGCATCGGGCACCGGCGATGGCGCCCAATCGAGATGGCCGGCGGCGACCGTCGCCACCGGCCCGGCATGTGTGCCGATGACGGCGATCGCTCCCGGGAAGACGCTGTCGCGGACGGCGCGGCCGAGGATGGCCCGTAGCGTATCGTGGAGCGCCCGATGCACCGAGGGAGCGCGGTCTACCTCGCGCTGTCGCGGCGGTGCACCTTTGAGCGGAGTCGGTGCGGACTGCGCGGCGACGGGCGCCGCGAGGACGACAGCGACGAACAGCGGCACGAAGCGCATTCGCGGAGAGAGACGATGCATGGGATGAGAGTGGCGAAGGGTGCAGTCCGCGCGTTCGCGGCGTGTCTCGCCGTCGGATCGATCGCCTGCGGCCAGATCGGGCAGCAGAGCGCGGAGGATGAGGGGAAGAAGATCACCCCCAACGACAACGGCATTGCCCAAGGAGTCGCCGACGCCATCACGACCGAGCGAAAGCGCGGCCGCGTGCGTCCCGGAATCTCGGTGCTCCTCACCGACAGCATCGCCGTGATTCGCGGGCGACGCATCGGGCTGCTGACGAATCAGACGGGCGTCGACGAACATGGCGTCTCCGACATCGAGCGGTTGAGGGGCGAGGAAGCGCGAGCCGCCGGCGTTCGGCTGGTCACCCTGTTCTCCCCGGAGCACGGGATCCGGGGCACGGAGGACCAGGAGAATCTGGCGAGCGGAATCGACGCGCGCAGCGGGCTGACGGTGCATTCGCTCTACACCTCGGGCACCATCGCGCCGCCCGACAGCACGCTCCGGGGGATCGAGGTGCTGGTGGTGGACCTCCAGGACATCGGCACCCGGACCTGGACATACGTCGGCGCCATGGTCTACGCCATGCGCGCCGCGGCGCGAAACGGTTTGCGGATCGTGGTGCTCGATCGGCCCAACCCGCTCTCCAGCGCCAGCACCAACGGCCCGCTGCTCGATCCATCGCTGGCGAACGCCGAGGAGGGCGCGCCTGGCCGTCCCGGACGGGCTTACGCGCTGTACCCGGCGCCGCTGCGGCATGGGCTCACGATGGGCGAGCTGGCGCGATTCTTCAACGTGGCCCTTGGCATCGGCGCCGACCTGCACGTCGTGCC
>JBBQYZ010000076.1:0-9174 GCA_038208205.1 Gemmatimonadales bacterium
TCGCACCTTGTTCGGCTTGGCCCCGCTCGCACCTGACGTGGCCTTTGCGCCTGCCGTTGGCGCGGACTTGGCCTTGGTGGCCGACGTGCGTGGCTTGCTTGCGCGAGACGTGCCCTCGGCCTTCGGCTTCGCCTTGCCAGACTTGCGCACGGGGCCCGACGGCGCCTTCATGATTGCGGCGGCTCCACGTGGCACTTCGTGCTCTCGAGTATCATCAGGGGCTCCTCCAGGTTTGTCACATTGGCGGGCCGTCGCCCGTCGGTCAAGTGACGATACCTGCGTGGAGCATCTGACCGATCAGTGTGGGACTCTGACCGACTGGTCGAGACGGGCTGGCTACGGAGCCGGGGCAGCCTTGCCCAACGGACGACGTCCGCGCGGTCCGCTGACGACCGGAGTAGATCCCAATGAAAAGACGCTGGGGCCCAACGGCTCGCCAGCATCTTCCATCGAGCGCCCGATGTCACTCCGAACTCCGTTCGATGACGGGTGACCGCGCGTCGCGTCGTCCTTGATCACCCACGCACGATGGGCGCCGAGTCCTGGTCTGACGTGTGGGCGGCGATCGGACGGCAAGTCGCTGGCGTGATGTCGCGCGGCGTGGACACTCCCGTCGCCCTCGTCGTGCCGGCCGATCCGGAGAAGCTTCGTCGAGCGCATCTTCGCACTATTCGTCCAGGTACGTGCCGACTTCACGCGGTCGTGGGCACGGGGCTCGGCCTCGCAATCAGCCGCGATCTCGCACGCGGCATGAACGGCGATCTCACCGTCCATAACGTCCCGGGGGAGGGAAGCACATTCACGCTCATTCTGCCACGCTCTTGACCAAAGGGCGCGACCACGCGTAGGGATCATCAACGCGCTCACTGACAGCGCCCTCCCCGGAGCCCTTGCCAATGCGTCGCACGACACTCCCTACGCTGCTCCTCGCTGGCGGCCTCATTGTTGGTCTGGCCGCTGGCGCGGCGCTCCTGCTCGGCGTCGATCCCACTCGGCTTTCGCCGTTCCTCGTGCGCATCGCGCTCTTCAAGCTGACCTTCATCGCGGCGGCCGGTCTGCTCGCCGCCGGTGCCCTGCTCGGCCGGCGCGCGCGGCGGTCACGAGGCGAGACCACCAGGCAGTCCGACGACATCGGGCGGCGCTAGCCGTGCGCGCGCGACAGGACGTCTCGCATGAGGCTCACCCGGTGAGCCTGACCTGAAGCAACCTGAGTGCTCGCTCCGCGATCGATGCGGGGGCGCCGCACGCTTCCGGGCGGGCGGGCAGCAGCTCTGCGGACAAGGAGAGCATGTCGTCGCTTCGTGATTCATCATCGCGCCGAGCGGGCGTCCCGTCGAGCAGCCGCCGCGCCGAGTCGACCACTGTACGCGGAGGCACCGCCCCAGTGGGAGCGCATCGCGCGCTGACTTCGAGGATGATCGACAGCAGTCGGCGGCTGCGCGCCGCTCGCTCGCGTTGGCCGATGCCTCGTTGCGTTGGATCCAGCGCGAGTGCCGTATCGGCGAGCGCGAGCTGGCTCAGGATCGTGGTGTCGCCCGGGATCAAACGCGCCGCGATGCCAAGGTCCGCGCGGGCCGTGCGGAAATTGCCGAGCGCGAGGGCGGCTTCCCCCATCCCCGCATAGGCATCCCCGTCGTCGGGCGACTGCTGGAGCACCTTCCGCAGGATCTCCACGCCCCGCGCGGGCGAACCCGCCTGGATGAACAAGTGACCGAGCCTGCGCCGGAGGGCAAGGCTGTCAGGCGACGCATCCTGGATGGGCAGCAGCTCCGCGAGCAGCTCGCCCTGCGCCTTCTGTCGCTCGAGCAGGGAGATCAGCTCGAAGCGCGTCACCATCCGCTGGGCGAGACTGTCCCCACGCCATTGCCCGTAGATCGCGCGATGATAGAAGGACTTTGCCTCCCTGGTGCGTCCCTCCCGTACCAGCACGCGTGCCATCAGCAGGTTGGCGGCACCGTCGGTCGCGACGTGGTCGAGCACGGGCTGCAACGCCTCCTCCGCCACGGCCGGCTGACTGTCGGCGAGTAGCGCCTCGGCGAGGCCAAGCGCGTACCGGTCATTCGTTCGCTCGATCGCGAGCGCCGACGCGATCCGATCGCGAGCGGCACCTGGCTCGTGCTCGGCGAGTAGCTGCTTCCCTTCCGCGTACAGACTGGCTGCATGCGCCCGCGATTCGTTCCGGTCCACGCGCGCCAGCCATTCGTCGACGAAGAGGAGGAGGAGGATCGCCACGAAGATCGCGGCGAAGGTCGCGATGAACTCCGCCGTGCTCGCCGTCGGCAGGGGCGCCGCTGTGCGCCGGACGGGATCAGCCATGGCGCGTCAGCTCTGCTGGTGGCAGCTGTTCCGGGCGCTCGACCCCGTACGCCCGCAGGATGTCGGGCAGCGTCACGATGCCGAGCAGGATCCGGACGTTGGCACGGCTTACGACGGGCAGCACGGTGTGCCGCGTCTCACCCATGCGCGCGAGCGCCTGGCCAAGCGGCTGGTCGACGTGCACGTGCGGAAAGCCATGCGAGGCGTCGACCGATGGTTCGGACGATGCGAGGAGTTCGTGCAGCGACGTATCGCCGCGTCTATCGGCGACGGCGGCCGCCAGATCGATCGTCCGCACCATGCCGGCGAAGCCGTCCGCATCCTCGACGGGCCACGAGGTGAGCGCGCTGTCCTGCACCCGCTCCAACGCGTGGCGCACGGCCAGGTCGAAGGCGAGCGGCTCCGGCGCCTCGCGGATCGCCGTGCTCACCTGCAGCCGACTCGCGTGCGGGCGGAACGCCCCCGTCGGCAGATGCAGCCCGTCCTGGCGGGCCAGCGCTTCGTAGATCGGTTCGTGCTGAAACTTCTGCGAGATGTAGAAGGCGATCAGATTCGAGATCATCAGCGGGACGATGATCGTGTAGTCGCGCGTCACCTCGAAGATCATGATCACCGAGGTGAGCGGGGTCCGGATGATGCCGGCGAAGGCGGTGCCCATCCCCACCAGCGCGTACGCGCCGGCATCCGCCGTCACGCCCGGCAGCGCCAGGTGCGCCACGCGGCCGACCGCGGCGCCCATCATCGCGCCGATGAACATGCTCGGCCCGAAGATGCCGCCGGCATTGCCCGACGCGTAGCACAGCGCCGTGGCGAACATCTTCAGCAGGGCGAGCATCACGACGAGCTTGAGGACGACGTCGCCGCTGAGCACCTTGTCCACCTGATCGTAGCCGACGCCGAGCACCTGCGGCACGACGTAGCCGATGAGTCCTACCGCCAGTCCGCCCGCGACGGGCTGCACCCACAGCGTCGACTTGGGTAGCCGGTAGAACCGGGCGCGCAACCAGAGCAACAACTTCACGAACCCCACCGAGCCAAGCCCGCCGACGATGCCGAGGACGGCGTAGACCAGCAGTTCGACCGAGCTCACGAGGTGATAGCCGGCGACGTGGAACAACGGCTCGTCGCCGAGTACCAGATGCAACACCATCCACGAGGTGGTGGAGCTCAGCACCACCGAGCCGAGGATCGGCGCGTGGAGGTCGCCCATGATCTCCTCGAGCGAGAAGAGCACGGCGGCGATCGGCGTGTTGAACGCCGCCGCCAACGCTGCCGAGGCGCCGACGGGAACGAGCCAGCGCACCTGCGCGGTGCTCAGACCCAATCGGCGCGCCACGACCGAGGCGATGCCCGACCCGATGTGGACGGACGGGCCCTCGCGCCCGAGGGCGATGCCGCTCGCCAACGACGTCGCGCAGCAGACGAACTTCCCGACCACCGTGCGGAGGCTGATGCGTCCGTCGTGGATGAAGATCGCCGCGCGCGTCTGTGGAATGCCACTGCCGCGCGCATCGGGGAAGAACCGGACGAGCAGGAAGCCCGTCACGAGTGAGCCCAGCGTCGGTACGAGGATGCGGCGCCACCCTGCTCCTCCGGCCGGGTACATGTGAGCAGCCAGACGCCCCGTGAGCAGGATGAAGGCGACGACAACGAGACCGACGAGCGCGCCGATGACCAGACTGAGCACCAGCGCCAGGCGGTCTTCCTTGCGGCGGATGTCCTCGACCAGCTCGGTGATCCGCGCGAACCATCGCGGGCGCGGTGCGACCGGCGAGGCGACCTGCCCGGTCAGCATCCGGATCCTGATGGGCAACGCGGCGTGACGGGCGGTCGCACACGCCGCAGTAGGCACACAAATGTCTCGATCATCGGCGTCGACGGTCGTGTCGTGAGCTGGTCTTCATGGGCATAATGTGCATTTCTCCGCTCGATGGCTGGCCGGCGGCGTGGGCGATCGTGATGGGACGAGCCGGCGTGACGCACGCCGCCGCCGATCCGCGGCGCGCACTCTCGTCACGAGCCTCCGTCGCGCGAGGCGCCGCACCACGACAACGTCCCATCGAGCGCATCACCACACGCGCCGACCATCCCCGTGGCTTGCGGGGTAGACCCCATAACTATAACATCCGCCCACGCCGCGGCCGAGACCGTGCGCGCGTGTCTCTCGCGTCGCCGACCCACCCGTGCCGACAACGACTCGTTCCCAATCCAACGCGCACCCTACCGCCGAGCGTGCGATCTCAACGTCGGTCGACGGTCTCCGACGGATTTTGCGGGCATTGCGGCTCGCCGAACGCCAGACCCACACGAAGGCCGGGTTGAGTGCGGCGCAACTCTTCGTGCTTCGGGCGCTCCAGGACGGCCATGAAGCATCCTTGTCCGAGCTCGCGGAACGTACGATGACGGATCGCTCCTCCGTGGCCGCGGTTGTCGACCGCCTGCTGGACGCTGGTCTGGTCGTGCGGGGAACCGCGCGTGCCGACCGTCGGCGTGCGGCGATCGTCGTCACGGCGACCGGACGTGCCAGGCTCGAGCGGTCACCTGAACCGCCAACCGCTCTCCTCATCTCGGCGCTGAGAACGCTGTCGAGTCGTCGTCAGGCAGCGCTGGCCGGCGGCCTGTCAGCCCTGGTCGGCGCCATGGGCCTCGACGATCAGCCGGCC
Source organism: Gemmatimonadales bacterium (assembly GCA_038208205.1). Taxonomy (GTDB): domain Bacteria; phylum Gemmatimonadota; class Gemmatimonadetes; order Gemmatimonadales; family Gemmatimonadaceae; genus AG11. The sequence continues at coordinate 4,980 of JBBQYZ010000076.1, forward strand.
GGCATGCTGTTCGACGACGGCCGGCAACCGTCGTCGAGCCGCCTGCGACGGCGCGCCCGCGCGTGAGCACGCCCGAGCTCTCCGAGTCACTCCGCAGGTTCGTCGATCGGTACATGATGACCGTCGATCACGTGGCGGTGCTCCTCAGTCTGCGAGACCCGCCTGCCGAGGCGCGGACACCGACCTGGCTGGCAGACGGCGCCCGTCTCGATCGCGAAGTGGTGAACCGGGTGCTCGCCGACCTCGTGGACGCGCATCTCGTCCGCCGCGAAGGCCAGACGTTCCTCTATGCTCCGCCGGCGCATCTGGACACGGTCGTGGACGAGCTCGCGCACATGTATCGCACGATGCCCGTCACGCTCATTCGGGCGGTCTATGCGCGGCCCGCGCGCGCCGCCAAGTCGTTCGCCGACGCGTTCCGTCTCCGCAGAGGAGTCGAATGACAATCGCCCTCCTGGTGTACATCCTCTGTGCGCTCACCAGCCTCGTCTGCGCCGTGCTGCTCGTGCGCGGGTATCGCCGGACGCGCGTTCGACTGCTGTTCTGGAGTGCGCTCTGCTTCGCGGCGTTCGCCGTGAACAACATCGCCCTGATCGTCGACGTCCGCGTGCTCACGGAACGCGACCTGTCGCTCCTGCGCACGTTGCCGTCGCTCGTCGGGATCGCCCTGCTGATCTTCGGGCTCGTCTGGGAAGCCGATCGATGACTTCGACCCACGATCTTGCGCTGTTCGTCTCCGGCGCCCTCGCGGCCGGGTACGCCGTCGCCGCACTCGCGTTCCTCAACTTCTGGCGCCAGACCCGGGACCGACTCTTCGCGCTGTTCGCCACGGCCTTTGCCCTCCTTCTCGTGCAGCGTGTCGCGCTGGCGCTCGGTCCTGTCGCGTCGCTGAACACCGTGTGGTACTACATGCTCCGGCTGGTGGCCTTCGCGCTCATTCTAGTCGCCATCGTCGACAAGAATCGCGGGAGCACGCGCTAGCCGCGCAACCACGCCTGCACGGCGTCGACATCGCGCAGCCGCCACCGCGCCTGGGTCGATCCCGCTCCCACCTTGATGGAATGACCGCCGAGGCCATTCACGCGGGCAAATCCGTGCTCGTCCGTCGCATCGTCGCCCATGAACACGGGCACCCGGCCGCGAAAGGGTGCGTCGGCCATGAACGCGGCAATCGCGTCGCCCTTGTCGAACGACGACGGTCGCAGCTCAACGACGCACTTGCCGGCCTGGACGCCGTAGGTCCCGCCGAGCGCGAGCGCCAGGGCCCGCATCGTTCGGTGCGCGTAGCCGGCGAGACGCGGAGCGCCGCGGTAATGAAGGGCGATCGACATTCCCTTGTCTTCCACCAGCAGACCGGGATGTCGCGTGACGAGCCCCGCGAGGTGGGTCCGCGCCTGGTCGAGGCGCTGCGGGCATGTCTCGACACAGGTGCGCTGCCCGTCGGCGCCGCGTCGCTCCAATCCATGCTGGCCGGCGGCGGCCAGCGCTGGCTCGCCGAACAACCTGTCCAGATCCGCCAGCGCACGCCCACTCACGAGCGCCAACGCTCCGCGCGCACGGGTGTGAAGCGCGCGGACGACGACGTGCATCGTGGGCGACAGCCGTGCGCCGGACGGCGAGGTCGCCAGGGCCATCAATGTGCCGTCGACATCCAGGAAGTACGCCCAGTCGCCGCTGGCCGGAGGTGGCGGCGTCACGTGCCGACTCGCTCGCCTCCCCGAGTACGCGCATCGATGTCGACGGAGGACGTCACCGGGTCGATCTCGTCGGTGATCCTGGTGCGCCTGAGCCCCGGCGCAGCGCGACCCGTGAACGGACCGCGGCGGCGCATCGCCGCCGCGTCCAGCAGCATGCGTCCCGCCCAGCGGTAAACATTGAACTCGTGGACGAGACCCCGCATGAGGCGCATGCGCGCCCGACGCACGCGCGCCGGCATGGTGAGCGCCACCGCGAGCGCCGCGGCACACTGGTCGGCATCGTAGGGATTGACGATGAGCGCCTCCGGCAGCTCGCGCGCGGCGCCGGTGAACTGGCTGAGCACCAGCACGCCGTCGTCATCGTCGCGCGCCGCGACGAACTCCTTGGCGACGAGATTCATGCCGTCGTGCAGGCTGGTCACGAAGCACAGGTCCGCCGCGCGATAGTACTCGTACACTTCGTGGGGCTCGTGATGCCGGATGACGAGTGCGATCGCCGGCCTGTCCGTCGTCCCGAACCGGGCGTTGATCCGTCCGGCGAGCGCACGCACGCGCGCCTCGTACGCCTGGTACTGCTCGATGCTCGCTCGCGTCGGCGCGGCGATCTGGACGAAGGTGAAGCGACCGATCCATTCGGGGTTGAGCTCGAACAGCCGCTCCACGGCCCGAAAGCGCTCCTCAAGGCCCTTCGTGTAATCGAGGCGGTCGACGCCGACGCCGATCCGGTGATCAGGGGGCACGCCGAGGCGCTCGCGCACGCGCGACCGGCACGCCTCCGCGGGCGGCGTGCCGCTCGCGGCCGCCGGCGGCCACTCGACCGAAATGGGATACCGCTTCACCATCGTGCGCTGTCCGCGATACGATACGCCGAACGTCTCCCGATCGACTCTCGCCTCCAACTGCCGGTCCACGGTGTCGACGAAGTTGTTGCAATGGGACTGGGTGTGGAATCCGAGGATGCTGCTGCCGAGCAGGCCGTCCAGAAGTTCCTCGCGCCACGGGCAGATCGCGAACGCATCCGGATTCGGCCACGGGATGTGCCAGAAGGTGATGACAGTTGCTTCCGGCAGGCGCTCGCGCACCAGCCTCGGCACCAGGGCGAGGTGATAGTCCTGCACCAGCACGATCGGGTCGCTCGACTGCGCTTCGTCGACCACGGCGTCCGCGAACCGGCGGTTCGCGATCTCGTATTGCGTCCAGTCGGCGGTGCGGAACGTTGGGCGCACATGGGCGATGTGACACAGGGGCCACAGGCCCTCGTTGGCGAAGCCGTAGTAGTAGCCGCTCTCCTCCTCGGTGGAGAGCCAGATGCGCCGCAGCTGGTAGCCTGCGGAGTCGCCGGGCGCGGCGACGCGGTCAGCGGCGTCCACGACCTCCCGGTCCGCCGAGCCACTGCCATGCGCGATCCACGTGCCGGAACACGCCCGCATGATCGGCTCGACGGCCGTGACCAGTCCACTCGCCGGCCGTTGCACCGCAATGCCATCGTCCGTCCGCACGTGGATGAACGGCTCGCGGTTGGACACCACGATCACGTCGTTCCCGCGCAGCTCCCGGGTGAGGATGCCGCGAAGCGTGTCCGGGGACCAGGTGAGCTGCTCGTCGTCTCGCAGCCGGTGCTCGGACTGGAGGTCGCGAATCAACGTGCGCAGGTCGTCCGCGATCGGCTGGAGCTCACCGGCGCCGCCACCGACGCGAGCGCCCAGGACGCCTTCGCCCCGCAGCAGCGACCGAATGCCGAGGAGCCAGCCCCGCCAGCTGAGCTGCGCCACGAGGACGGTGAGCCCGGACACCACGATGCCGAGGCCGACGAAGAAGTAGAAGAGATAGCGTCGCGTCTCGACGCTCCGGCGGTCGGCGAAGCTCATGTCATGCACGAGCACGACCGCACCGCGCGCGGGGTCGCCCGGCACGAGTGATCGGGTGGAAACCAGCAGGCGCCCCGTGGCCTCGACGACGATCCGTCCACCGAGCGCCCCGTCCTTTTCCCTCGGCTCGCCGCAGCGGATGTCGGACGGCATCGTCGCGGTCGCGATCGGATCGGCGCTCGGCGCGGCGCAGTAGGCGACGGCGAAGAGGCGCTCATCCTCGATGATGCGGCCGAACAACGCACGCAGACCGGTGGTGTCGTTCGCGGCAACGAGATCGGCGATCGGGCGCTCGATGGCGCGCGCCACGAGGCTCGCCCGCAGGTCGAGGTCCTTCGCGAACCAACGAAAGGTGAGCCGGTCGACGAGCGGTATGGCGGCCGACGCCAGCAGCGCCAGCAGCGCCACGAGCGGCAGGACGAATCGAAGGGACAGCTTCATCAATGCAAGGTCACGCGGGCGCGATCAGTGCGGCAGTGCGCGCACCATCGCATCACTCCGTCCTCGAAGTCTCGGTGACACGGATGCAGACGTGACCGCACGCGGCGGCGGCGGCCCCTCCGGGATGGCGCGCGCGACGGACGGGAACGCATCGGCATACGTGCCGGAGACCGACCGAATCTCGACGCT
>JBBQYZ010000077.1:0-9161 GCA_038208205.1 Gemmatimonadales bacterium
TGCAGGAAACGTTTCGCTGGGAGCCCACTCGACCCACGTCACTTCTTTACACCAAGGCGGCCGACGGGACCTTCACCCTCGTCGGCGCGATGTACACCGCGCCCAGGCGGTTCGACCTCGCGCGCCTCGACGCGCGCGTGCCGCTCTCGATGGCGCGCTGGCATCGCCACGTGAACTGGTGCCTCCCCGGGCGCGGCGCCGACGAGCGCTGGCTCGAGCGTCGCGACGGGGCGCCGCTGTTCGGCCCGGAGAGCCCGATCGCGACCGAGGCCGCGTGCAACGCGGTGGGTGGCGTGTTTCGCGAGAGCCTGTTCGGCTGGATGCTGCACGCCAACGTGTTCGCGGGCGACGACCCGGCGGTGGTGTGGGGCGACGACCACATGCAACACGACGCGCACGCGATGATGGGGATGGGGGGCGCTACGGCGCCGTGAGCTCGCCTGTCGCTACGCCTCTTCCACGCGTCACCCCTCGCCGGCTCGTCGCGTTCGTGGCAAGACCGCTGGCGATCGCGGCCTCACGTCGACAATTTGCTGTCCCCCCCACCCAGAAGGAGAGCGCCGATGCTCACCAGGTCCGCTGTGCTCATTGCCGTGGTCGCGTCGAGTATGGTCGTCGCGTCGCGTCGTGTGCCGCCGCCCAGTCCCGTCCCGGTCGTCACGGTGAAGGCCACCGAGTTCGCCTTCATCGCGCCCGCCACGATCGCGGCGGGCACCACCACCTTCCGGCTCACGAACGCCGGTAAGCAGCTCCATCACGTCGCGGTCATTCGCCTCACCCAGGGGAAGACCCCCGCCGACTACATCGCCGCGATGAAGCGCCCCGGGCCGCCGCCCGCGTGGGCCGTGGAGGTGGGCGGGCCGAACGCGGCGGTGCCCGGCGGCCATGCCGACGCGACGATGACGCTGGAGCCGGGACAGTACGTGCTCGCCTGCTTCATCCCGTCACCCGGAGAGCAGGCGCCGCATCTGATGAAGGGCATGGTGAAGGGGCTCGTGGTCACCCCCGCGAGCACGGCGGGCGCCGCGCCGGCCGCGGACGTGGAGATGCGAATGAACGACTACAGCTTCACCCTCTCCAGGCCGCTCACCGCGGGGCGGCACACGGTCCGCGTCTCCAACCTCGCGTCGCAGTCCCACGAGTTCGTCCTGGTCCGCCTCGCGCCCGGCAAGAGTGCCGCCGACATGGCCGCCTGGGTGGAGTCCGGGATGAAGGGTGCGCCGCCCGGCATGCCGCTCGGCGGCACGACGCAGCTCGCTCGCGGTCGCACCGTGGACGTGCCCATGGAGCTCGCGCCGGGCTCGTACGGTCTGATCTGCTTCATCCCCGACGCGAAGGACGGCAAGCCGCACTCGGCGCACGGCATGACGCAGACCTTCATGGTCGCGGCGCGCTGACCTGCTGACGGTCGTTGCACCGTAGCGCCCCCGACACCACCGACCGCGCGGTCGGTTGTGTCGGGGGCGGTTACATTTGGTGAGATCTCCTTGCAGCCTGCCGCCGGCACGTCGCAGGCCGCCCGACTCTCTCCCCGACATCGCCCGTGGCCCCACAGTTCATCTACGTCATGAAGTCCCTGCGGAAGGTCGTGCAGCCTTCCAAGGTGATTCTCGACGACATCTGGCTCTCCTTCTATCCCGGCGCCAAGATCGGCGTCCTCGGCGCCAACGGCGCCGGCAAGTCCACGCTGCTGCGCATCATGGCCGGCATCGACCAGGACTTCCAGGGCGAGGCGTGGGCCGCCAAGGGGACCAAGATCGGCTACCTGTCGCAGGAGCCGAAGCTAGACGAGAGCAAGAACGTGCGCGAGAACGTCGAGGAGGCCGTCGCCGACCAGCGGAAGCTGCTCGACCGGTTCAACGCGATCAGTGCGGCGTTCGCCGAGCCCGATGCCGACTTCGACAAGCTGATGGACGAGCAGGCGCGCGTGCAGGAGCGGATCGACACCCTGGACCTCTGGAACCTCGACAACAAGATCGAGATCGCGATGGACGCGCTGCGTCTGCCCCCCGACGACGCCGACGTGAGCGTGTTGAGCGGCGGCGAGCGGCGGCGCGTGGCGCTGTGCCGGATCCTGCTCGAGCAGCCCGACATGCTGCTGCTCGACGAGCCCACCAACCATCTCGACGCCGAGTCCGTGGACTGGCTGGAGCGCTTCCTCGCCGATTTTCCCGGCACCGTCGTCGCGATCACCCACGACCGGTACTTTCTGGACAACGTGGCCAAGTGGATCCTCGAGCTCGATCGCGGCAAGGGGATGCCGTACGAGGGCAACTACACGAGCTGGCTCGATCAGAAGCGCGAGCGGCTCAAGCAGGAGGAAAAGACCGAGAGCGCGCGGCAGCGCGCCCTCGCGCGCGAGCTCGAATGGGTGCGGATGGCGCCGCGCGCGCGGCAGGCCAAGAGCAAGAGTCGCATCCAGAAGTTCGAGGAGCTGCAGGCCGAGGACACCGGCGACAAGGTGCTGGCGCAGGAGATCACCATTCCGCCTCCGCCGCGGCTCGGCAACGATGTCGTGATCGCGAAGGGCGTGAAGAAGGCCTTCGGCGAGAAGGTGCTGTTCGACGACCTCACCTTCTCGCTGCCGCGGGGCGGGATCGTGGGCGTGATCGGTCCCAACGGCGCGGGCAAGACCACGCTGTTCCGGATGATCGTGGGCGAGGACACGCCTGACGGCGGCGATCTCAAGGTGGGCGAGACTGTGAACCTCGCCTATGTGGATCAGGGGCGTGTGCTGGACGGCAGCAAGACCGCGTACCAGGAAGTGAGTGAAGGGCGGGACGAGATCCAGGTCGGGAACCGCGAGATCAACGCGCGGGCGTATCTGTCACAGTTCAACTTCCGCGGGACCGATCAGCAGAAGAAGGTCGGCGACCTGTCGGGGGGCGAGCGGAACCGGTTGCATCTGGCGAAGCTGCTCAAGAGCGGTGGCAACGTGCTGCTGCTCGACGAGCCGACGAACGATCTCGACGTGGATACGCTGCGCGCGTTGGAGGAGTCGCTGCTCGGCTTCGCGGGGTGCGCGGTGGTGATCTCGCACGACCGCTGGTTCCTGGACCGGATCGCGACGCACATCCTCGCGTTCGAGGGGAACTCGGAAGTGGTGTGGTTCGAGGGGAACTTCAAGGAGTACGACGCGGACCTCCGGCGGCGGAAGGGGGCGGATGCGGACACGCCGCATCGCGTGACCTATAAGAAGCTGGTACGCAGCTAGTTCACCGGCGTCCAGCGAAGCTAGTCGTGGCGTTCCTCAACCCGACTTTTGTGTCATGGCCCGGCTGTCCCAATCGGATGTCCGGGCCGTTGTTTGACACGGATTTTGACACAGAATTCAACACCCCTCGCTCCACGCCGTACGGAGACGTCATGTCAGTGGTGCGACTGCTGACCCACGGCTCGCTCAGGTGTGGAGCGCAGGGCGCAGTGCCGCAGGGGATGCGCGCGTCCGACAGACGACTCATGAAGACACCTGCGGTATACCGACCTCCGAGCACTCCTGTTCAATGGGGCTGAGTGCGTCTTGTAGCCGAGCGAGGATGCGCCTTCTGCATGGTTCGTGGCGAAGGAGCTCGGGTGGTGGCCTGCCCGCTTACTATCCGCGTGTGCGGCATTTGCGCTTGAGCATCACCTGACCGACGCCTTTCGCGCCAAGTTCCGAGGCATCGAAGCCCGGGAACTCCTCCCCGAGCGCGCCGTCGCGAGTGCGCGTCAGGTCGGCGCGCATCTGCCCGAAGGGCTCGACGACGCGCTCGATGATTGATAGGTGACATGATCGCCCGCTCGCTCGAGTGGGAGCGCGACGGCGCACAGGCATTCAGCACGCGGCACTTCTGACTGTGCCCTAATCCCCTTGCGACTGCCTGAACCAGCAGAAGCCCAAGCACCTGTGCAGCGATGTGTTCGAATCCGCACTATTGGTCACTGTGCATGCCCGCGCGGAGATAGCCACCGCGCGTTTCGAGGGAGCCATCGCCCGGCTGCTCCGAGCTCGGGCAGCGCAGCTGCGCGCGGCAGTCGCGGCCAGGCGTCGCGACCCCAAGGAGTGAGGTTCGCCCACCGGAGGTGATGGCATACCTGCCCGTATGCGACGTCGACAGCACCCGCCGAACGAGAACTCGCGCGGATCGAATCACGGCCGAGGTGACGCGCGGAGCGCGTCGTCGTGCAGCTCGCGCGCATCTCGATCATCGTCGGGCGGAACCCCGCCTGGGCGTGCAGGCGCTGCGCCGCTTCGTTCCGCCTCGCTGTGGACACGACCACTTGCGGCGCGCCTGGCGACCGTAGCTCTGCCGCCGCCCTTCCTCGGCGTAACGCCGCTAGGGCATCACCTTCCCCAGGGTCCCCAAATAGCGCCAATGATCGCGCCGCCCGCTGCGCAGCTCAGCACAAACGGTATGTATATCGAGTTGTCGTGATCCTTGGTCCCCTGACCAAAGTTTGATTGCTGGATCAGAAACGCGACGACGGTGCCACCCGCAGCGCCGATCAGGAACCCACCGCCCGCCCATCGCAGTCTGTCTCGCGGAGTGGGTGGGTCGCCGACGAGCGATCCCGCTTGTGCCGTGGCGATGCGATGGACGACTCCCGTCGGGGCGACACGTTGCGCCGAGGCCGTGCCGGAAGTGACGAGCGTGATCAGCACTGCGAGCAGGATCGAGACCGCGCGTCCGCACACACGGCACCGTTTACGCACCTGTCGTACGAGTCCCCTGTGCGAGGTGCCACTACTACTTCCTGAAGGCATAGAGACCATGGGTGGCGCTCAGGTACATGTTGATGTCATCGAAGGCGACCGCGTCGTAGAAGGTCTCGCCCTGCACAGCCGCGAAGTGTTGACCATCGTAGATCCAGTTCACGGCGCCCGTGGCCGCATCCAGCACGGTAAACGCGCCGCCGAGATGAACGCCATAGACGAAGCGCCCGTCCGTGCGCAGGTCGAGGAGGCTGCCGTAGCTGACGCTGGACTTCCACAGCTGCGCCCCATCCGTGGGCGACAGGGCAACTACGATCCCCGTGACGGAGGAGACGTAGACGCGGACGCCATCCGTGGTCAGCCCGCGCGCATCCTGTTCGAGCGGATTAGGAAAGCTCGACCCCGCCGGCGGCTCCACCCGGGGAGCGGTCCATTGCGTCGCGCCGGTCGTGCGGTCCAGCCCGAACACCGTCCCGTCACCACACGACGCAACGATGATCGCTCCCACCAAGACGACGTCCTTCGCTCCAGTGGCCGGAGTGGCCGCCGTCACCGGCAAGTCGCGCGTCCACCGAATCATGCCTGTCTGTGCGTCGAGTGCCGCGACCCGGCTGCCGACCGCGCCCGTCGCGGGGAACCGGCTGACGCCGACGAACACGACACCGTCGGCTACGACAGGACGAAAGACACCGTCGCTCGTGTCCGCGACCGCCTGCATCCAACGAAGGGCGCCGGTCGTTTGATCGAGCGCGAATACATGGCCGGAACCCGAACCGGTGTAGAGGATGCCCGCGTAAGGAAATGGCGCTTGGTAGCCAGGGCGGCGTCCCTCTGTCGTGTGAAAACGCCAGCGCACCGCGCCCGACGAGGGCTCCACGCTGAACACGTCCTGGTCGCCCACGATGATCTGCCCAGGGAGCACAAGCGCGCTCCGTCCGGGTAGGAGACTCGCATCGATGGGGAACTGCACGTGCCATCGCACGACGCCCGTACTCTTTACAACCGCGGTCAGTGAGTGATTGCGGCCCTGATAGTAGACGGAGGTCGCATCGACCGCGGGTTCTCCGACCGCATCGTAGCCTGGCACGCGCCACAACAGGTGCTGGTCGACGGCAAGCGGCTCTCGCTGAGTCGGAAGTCCTGACACTGGATCATTTGTGCAGGAGCTGAACCCGGGCATTGACAGCCACAACGCAACTGCGAAATAGCCAGGCCACGATCCATGAACCTTGAGCATTTTCTTCACACCCACGAGTCGCCTCCTTCGGGTGGGGCCGCGACGTCGTGCGCGGCCCCACCCAATCAGGGTATACCTCGAAGCTCTACGGTCGATTCAGGTTCAGTGCCTGGAGGATCAGATTGTTGGTCGCGTCGGCACTCGTTTCGTAGGTGTGCGGCATGAACGGAACACTGAGAGGAGTGCTTCCCGCCCGGTACTGACGCGGTGTTGGAACAATGCCATCGTGGGCGTATCCCTCGGCTCCCACGATGTCGTCACTCCACCAGTCCCCGAACGTTTGCAGGCGAAAGGCCAAATCGAGTGATCCTACCGCACCTGCAAAGTCGGCCGACATGGTGGGACTGTTCCAGAGATCAGACAGCAGCTCGAACGCCCACTCCTCTAGCGTAAAGCCAGTAAAAAACATCTGCATGCCGAGCCTGTCGGATTCGTCCCCGCCAAGAACCAATGCAAACGGTCCTCCTAGATATCCGTTCGTGTACTCTGCTTGGATCGAGAATGCATGGCCGATCTGTTCCGCGCCAACGTTGGCGTTCAACTCCTCGAGAAAGGATGATCCGGGCACCATCTCATCCCAAGATGCCATGTGGTCCATGAAATTGTTCAGAAAGACTGCCGCGCCAGCAAAAATGAGGGCACCGCCGCGTAGGGCATCTTGGTAGCTATACCATCGGGCTGACCAAGCCCAAACCCACCCTTCCAGGTCCGGAAAGTTTCCGGGGTCGCTGTAGTACGGGTCCATGGCGAGGGACGCGAGAACCATGTCCATTGAAGTCCAACCCAGTTGATCGTCTATCCTGCGACGATATGCGCCAAGCGGAAGCCCCTGATGTGGCGTGCCAACCGTGATCAGGGCGTGCACCGGGCGCGAGCGAGCCATGCTGCGGGATACCAGCCCACCTTGGCTGTGCGCCACGACCATGACCCCAGGAGTGGCATCTCCATCCTGCTCCATCAGCGAGCCGAGGGCGCTTGCTTGTTGCCCGATTGGATCACCTGGGGTTAGATCGGGAGCAAAGGGCTTGTACCCGAATTGCCAGAGGCGGTAACTGAGCTGCGACCACGTATTGCCGCTCGCATTTCCTCCGTGCACCATCACTACGGGTTGCTGCGCCTGACTGTCGTGGCCTAGTGTTATCACAAGCCCTAACCCTAGCAGTACCGGTGCGCAGGTGAGCTGGAGCAGCAGGCGACCCGTCGCGGCTGAGACTCCCTCAAGCCCCCGACACGCTCGTACGGTTCTCATCGCACGCCTCCGCGGAAACGATGGTTGGAAAGCACGATATCCGTAACCAGCGTGGGCTCAGGGCCGCCGCTTGCCCGCTTGATGTGCAATCGGGACCGCGCCATACGTCCGTCGACGAGCCTTGTGTGCTCGACATGCAGGCTCAGAACCGCTTGCGCAGCATCGCTCACCTCCATGTCCTCGACGTCGCCCGACTCTCGGTCCATTGTGATGACCGCCTTCCGGCCCTGGGCCTCTCGAACGTACGTGGGTCGGCCGCGGCCGTCCGGAGCCGGAGGACCGGCCATCCTTTGCAGCCGTGTAGTGGCCGCTGATCGCTGCACGTCCGTGATGAGGACCGCGTCCAGCCAATGCGCGCTTCGGCGCGGAGATGGACCACTGGCAATCTCTCGACTGACTTTCTCTAGATTACCGCGCAGTTCTGGCGAAAGGGACGCCTCTAGATCAACACCTTTATGAGCGTTGAACTGCGGCGGGATCGTGACGAGCTGCCCATCGCGCGTGGTGACGCGGACAACGGTTCGATCATCGGTCAGGAAGATGTCGGCGATGTCAGGCCCAGGCTGCCGGCCGATCCGTGACGTGGCAACGCCCGCGCCCGCGGGGAAGGTATACCGCGTGTACCATCGTCCATCTTCACCGCGCCCGCGCTCGGCATGAAATCGTCGTTTTACAGTTCGTCCCTTTCCTTTTCCTTCGGCAGGCTGCAGTGAGGATTCGAGTGTGACATCCACATCGACTCGATCCCACGACGAATCACCGCCTGCTGCTGCGAGCGCAACCGAGGGTAGCGCAGCCGCGGGCGATATCATCGTCGGGGTGCTGTCCTGACGACACGCGACGAGTGTGATGAGCGTGAGCGTCAAACCAATCGTCAGGCCTCCTGCGGCCGGCTTGCCCCTCGGCCTGCAGCGCACAGCTTGAGGTCCCAGCCGTCGGCTGTGACCATCCATGAGTGACATGTCTTGAGGCTCCAGTGAGGTCGTAGCGCTGACTGCAGATAACAGTCAGTGGAAGGCATCGTGAACCGCCCGGCCAAGGCGCCGTCGTCGTGACTAGCGGGAGGATCCGAGGCTGAACCACGACCATTGAGGCGGAGGACGTCCTCTCAATCCGCAACATCCGTCAGCAAACCAGTGCGGCAACGGCACGTGGGCGCTCGACCAAATGGATGGCAAGTTCCACGGGACGACCGCGCGTCGACGCGCGATCCGTTCGGAACCTTGCGAGGCTACGACTACACTCCTGTGTGGCGACTCTCCACTACTGCAGTGCGTTCCCGGAAAATGCGCACCGGCCCCATACTCGGCGGCGACAATCATTCATCGCCGGTGCATCGGTCACAAGTTGGCTCCCTTCAGCTTCACTAGCCCGGACGCGTCGTCGCTTTCTGAGCATGGAGGGACGCGTCACACGAACGTCATCGCCGCTGAGTCGCGGATATTCAAATACCAATACGCCAGCGCCGCGACGGCGGGATCGGCCACGCGGTACGCAGGCACCAACCACCGCGAAATCTCCCTGCCCGACAGCACGGTGCGGTACTCACGACTTGCACCGCGATGGAGCTAAGAATTCTCTTGGTCGCTGGCTGCGGGATCGCCTGGGCCGCAATGGCGATTGTTCTGCTACCAACTCTTGCCGCATCGCAGTGCACTGCGGGCATCAGTGATGTGCCCTCAGCGCCGTGTGCGTGGTCATTGCACTCGGCGGCATTGGCGGCCTGGCGCTCTTCTCGAGCGCACTGCGTGGCAGCTTGTGGCGGGAGCGACGGCGTTAGAGTGGATGCCGTGTGGGTAGCTCGTCAGGTCCGCGTCGCGTAAACGTCATCGGTTGCTGGCACTAGCTGTGATTACCGGACACGTTGTTTCGCCGTTGGGGGTGTTCACTCGGTCGTAACGGTTTCAAGCTGGGGTTGTCGAGGCCACCATCTCACAACTGCCAGAGGACCGAGTGAACAGTCACAAGAATGCACGGCTGGG
>JBBQYZ010000078.1:0-8993 GCA_038208205.1 Gemmatimonadales bacterium
GTGAGCGCATGGTGCGGCGGGGGCGGCAGGACGCCCCCGGCCGGCTGCCGGCGATCGGGCTCGAGGCCGAGTTCACCACGGTGGTGGACGGCGTGCCGCAGAAGCCGGAGGACGTGTTCGGCTCTCCGCGCCACATCGTTCGAGGTCCACTCGTTCACCGTACCGGCCGATCATATCACCTGCCAACCGGTGGCGCGCTGTATTTCGATACCGGCGTGATGGAGATCGCCACCCCGATGATCGAGATCGCCCGGGGATGTGGCGCGCGCGGGACGCGGTCGCTCTGGGAGAGCCTCGCGTTCCTGCGCGAGGAGCTCGATGCGTGGGAAGTCGCGGCGGGGCGCGAAGTGCGGCTGGTGGGGTTCAGCTCGCACTACAACATTTCGTTCGACGTGCCGCCGAGCGAGCGTCTGCCCAATCGCACGGTGGAGCGGCTAGCGTATGTACTCACGTACATCCTCGCCGCGCCCGTGATGCTGCTCGCCGCGAACCGGCGCTCGACCGGAATCGGTGTCCGACCGCGCGGCAACCGAATCGAGATCACGGCCGATTTCACGCCGGACGCCGCGCTGATGGCCGCGACGGCGACGCTGATCGTGGGCATCGTGCGCGACGTCATGACCTGGCGGAGCTACAGCCTGGAGGAGATGGATGCGCACGGCATCCCGGTGGTCGGCGATTTCGCGCCAGTGCCGCACAGCTCGCGGAAGGGTTGGGTAGCGAAATACAGCTGCTTCCCCGAGAACCCGTTCACGGCCGACGTGGACTCGGCCAAGTGGACGACGCGAGCCGGTGCGCACCTCTCGTTGCGCGCGATGGCGGGACGAACGGTGCGTCGATTCTGGCCGTCGATTCGTGCCCTGGGAGACCCACTCTCGCTGCGTCTCATCGCGGCGGTGATGCGAGGACGTGCGCCATCGCTGCTCGAGCTGGACGACCGACCCGCCGCATACGACGACGTGGGCCGGTTGTGCAGATGGAACGACCTGTTCCCGATCACGCTGCTTCCCCGCTCGCGCTACGAGCGCGTGCTGAGCAATGCCATCGCTGGCCGACGGGTGCGGATGTCAGGCGCATGGCACCGTCCCGTGGGGATGAAGGGCTGGACGCACGTCGTCTTCCGGCGCGAGCACGACGGTAGGCGCCAGGTCCGCTCGCTAGACGACATGCTGACGCACCTGGACGCGTGGGACCGGAGCGCGGAGCGGCGCGTGGGCGACCGCCGCCGGTCGGGCACCGGGGAGGGGATGGAGCGGCGCGACCGCGAGCGCCGCGCTCCGGTTGAAGACACGATGGAGCGCCGACGCGAGAGCGACGCGCTCGGAGAGGCAGGTGTCCTGGATGGGGCCGGAACGGAGAGCGCGGTCCGGGCGTCGCCGGCCGGACTGGAAGCGGTCACGCTGGAGAAGGACGAGGCGGTGGGCTCGTCCCTGCCGTCGCCATCCTCCGCGACGCCCGCACGTGCTGCGGCCCGGAACGAGGCCCCGCTGATCATCGTGTCGCGCACGACGTAGAGGCTCGGGCCGCGAGGCCGCTGGGCCACTCGACGTGTGACGTGCGGTGCGGCATGGCAGTTGAACTGCTGGACCAGACACACCGCCGCCGGGGCGGGGTGGCTCCCCTGCGCGAGGGCCCATGCTCGACACCGTTCTGCACCGCGATGCGACCGCCGACTCACCGCGCTACGTCGCCTCCGAAGTCTCGTACCTGCTCGACCGGATCGTCAACGTCGCCTTCGTCGGCACCCCGGGCGCCCCCGACCGCGGCTGGGCGCTGGTCGACGCAGGGCTTCCGGGCTCGGCGGAGAAGATCAAGCGCGCCGCGGCGCGGCTGTTCGGCGCCGCGTCGCGGCCGGCGGCGATCATCCTGACGCATGGGCACTTCGATCACATCGGTGCGATTCACACCCTCGCGGAGCAGTGGGACGCACCGGTGTATGCACACGAGATGGAGCTGCCCTACCTGACGGGGCAGTCCGCGTATCCGCCTCCCGATCCGTTCGTGGGCGGAGGTGCGATGGCGGCGATGTCCTTCCTGTTCCCGAAAGCACCGATCGACCTCAGGTCGCGTGTACACGCGCTGCCCGCCGACGGCAGCGTGCCGGGAATGGCGGGCTGGCGCTGGATTCCCACGCCAGGCCACGCGCCCGGTCACGTCTCGCTCGTGCGCGATGCCGATCGCACAATGATTGCCGGCGATGCGTTCGTCACCACCAAGCAGGAATCGCTGATCGCCGCACTGACGCAACGGCCCGAGATGCACGGACCGCCGATGTACTTCACTCCCGACTGGGGCGCGGCGCGCGAATCGGTGCGGCACCTCGCCGACTACGCCCCCACGGCGGCCATCACGGGCCACGGCCCGCCGATGCGGGGCGAGCGTCTGCAGCAGGAGTTGCGCCGCCTCTCCTCTCACTTCGACGAGCGGGCGCGTCCCTCGCACGGCCGTTACCGCGACCGCCCGGCCATCACGAACGCGAGCGGCGTGGTCGACGTCCCACCGCCCGTCGTGAGCGCTCGCACCGTGGTGCTCACCGGTCTCGCGATCGGCGTGCTGGTCGGCCTGGGGTATGCGCTGAGCCGGCGCGAGAGTGCCGGCGGGCGAGCGACAGCGGACCTCGGCTCCGCGGCCGACTCCGCCGCGCTGCTCGGCACCGATCTCGCCGAAGCCGATGGCGGATTCGACTCCTCCTCGGTGCTCGTGCCAGTTGCTCAACCATCCACGATCGATCTCCGCTGACGCCGCCAGCGCGGCGCGAATTCTCTCGCACCTCACAGGGGAACTGCACGTCATGCCACTGGCAACCGCAGGGCCGAGCCGGACGAAGGGAGGACGACGCGCGACGGTGCGCGAGGACGCGCTCCACATCGGCGACGCCGCGCCGAACGTCGCCCAGCCGGAGCGGATCGGCTCCGTGGCGCTCGGTGCCGCGCTCATCACGTACGGTCTCCGTCGCCGCGATGCGAGTGGCATCATCATCGGGCTGCTTGGCGCGGCCTTCGTGCACCGAGGCGCCACCGGTCACTGCAACGTCTACCAGGCACTCGGGGTCAGCACGGGAAGCGCGGAGGCGGTGCTGGTCCGCCGGCCGGGGATCAGCGGCCGCGCCGCGACCGTGAACGCGCGCAAGGCAATCAAGGTAGAGCGCGCCGTCACGATCGAGCGTCCGCGCGCCGAGCTGTATGCGTTCTGGCGAGACTTCACGAACCTGCCGAGCTTCATGGAGCATCTCGTGTCGGTGACCACGCACGGCGCCAACGAATCACACTGGGTGGCCAAGGCGCCGGCCGGTAGCACGGTCGAGTGGGACGCCACGATCGTCAACGAGGTGCCCGGCACCATCATCGCCTGGAAGAGCATCGGCCACCCGGACGTCAACAACGCCGGCGCGGTGAACTTCAGTGACGCGCCGGGAGGTCGCGGCACCATCGTGAGGGTGACGCTCGACTACGAGCCCCCGGGTGGCAGGATCGGCGCGGCGATCGCGAGACTGTTCGGCGAGAACCCCGACCGACAGGTGCGCGACGACCTGCGCCAGTTCAAGCAGCTGATGGAAACGGCCGGAGGCGCGACCCCTGCCGCGCGGCTGCTGGACTCGGCCCACACGGGGTCCACGCCGACGGCGTGAGGGGGGCCGCTTGCTCTCGGCGTGGCGTCGTCCGCGCGCCGTGGCTGCGCCCCGCTGCATCTCTGGCGGCGGTTGGTGGCGCGGATAGCTTTGCGTGATGTGCCCCGCCGACGATGGTCCGAACGGATCCCGCTCGGATGATCTCAGCTCCGCCGCGCGACTTGCAGCGCTGGAGCGTCAGGTCACGACGCTCAGCGCAGAGGTGGCGGCGCTGCGCGACGCGGTGCCGATGCGCAGCGCCACGCAATCGTTGCCCGCGCCACCAGCTTCGCTGCGCGGTCCGCCCCGGATCGCAACCGCCGACCTGCCGCCTCGCATCGGAGGGCAGGCGTGGACGCGGGTGAGATCGTCGGTACACGCCGCGATGCGCGGTGTGGAGATCGAGTCGCTTGTCGGCCGGTACGTGACCTTGCTGTTCGCGGCCCTCGTGATCCTGATGGCCGTTGGCGCGCTGATCAAGGTCGCGGTGATCAATGGGCTGCTCACTCCCGGGGTTCGCGTCGGGTTCGGCGCGCTGGCTGCCGGGCTAGTTGGCGCCACCGGGGTGTACTTCCATCGGAAAGGCGAGGTGCGGTACGCGAATGTGCTGCTCGCCCTCTCCCTCGCGATGGTCGATCTCGTGGCGTGGGGCGCTGGGCCGCGACTGCACCTCGTCCCGACGGTCGTCGCACTGGTCGTCGTGGACATCGTCGCCACTGCGCTCGCGGCGCTCGCCCTGCATGACGAGAGCGAATTCCTCTTCTCGGTCGCCGTCGCGGGAGCGCTGTCGTCGCCGTTCGTGACCTCGGATCATCCGGGCACCCCGACCACCCTGCTGGTGTACGGTGCCTGCATCCTCGTCGGCGCGCTTCGCGCCGTCCGTCAACCGCACTGGCTGCGCGCTTTCACCGTGCTGGTGGCTGGCGCGCTGTTCTACGCGCTCGCCGCGGCGGGGCTCCCTGCGGTGCAGGGCTGGCACGCACCCTATCTGCTGATGCTGTTCGCGGGCGCGTGCGCGCTCGGTGCGCTGCTGCTCGCCGAACGCGCGTGGCGTGGCAATCTGTCCAGAGCATATCTGGCGATCGGACTGGTGGGACTGCCAGTGGGGTGGGATCGGATGCTGCTCTCCCCGCCAACCGTCACACTCACGGTGGCGATCGGAGTCGCGCTGGTGACGTTCGCCGCGCTCGCTGAGCGCGCCGATGCGCAACCGCTGTGGGTGCCGAGCGCCCTCGTGCTGCCGGTGCTGTCGCTCGGAATCGCGTCGACCGCGGTGCGTGGCGACGCGGGGCGCGCCGCCGTGCTCGCCGTTTCGTGCGTCGTTGCCGTGGTCTCGTGGCAGCTCGAGCGGCGACGGGCTGAAGACGAGCGCGCTGGAGTGCACCTGCTGGTCGGCGGACTGCTCGGGGCGGGCGCGGTGGGTGCGCTGCTGTGGCCGTTCCCGCTGCCGCTGGTGGCGGGTCTCGCTGGGTGGGGTGTGATGCTCAGCCTGGCGGTCCGAAGCGAGCGACGCCCGTTTGCACTGATCGCGGTCGCCAGCACGCTCGGCGCGGCAGCAGCCTCGGCGATGGATCAGCTCGCGAGTCGGCAGGCGTACGCATACGTACCGTTCACGACCCGGTCATCGGCGTCGGCACTCTGCGCCGCGCTCGGACTCGCTGCCGGGTCGGCGACGCTGGCGCGTGGACGTGGAAGCGCGGTGAAGTCGGCCGAGCGTCCGACGCGTCTCGGCATCGTGATCGGGTTCATGATCCTGTGGGGAAGGATGGAGGTTGCACGCGCCTTCAACGCGGACCTCGCCGCCTTTCTGCTGATCGCGTACTACGCGGCGTGCGGCGTCGCGTCGATCCTGGTGGGACGCCACCTCGCCATTCAGCGGCTCAGGCTGGCGGGCCTCGCCCTGGCGATCTACGCGGCGGTGAAGGCTGCGGTGGAGGCATCGGAGATTGGTGGCGTGGCCCTGCGCGTCGGGGCATACGGCGCCGTGGGAGTGTTTCTGTTGGGCGCGGGGTACCTGTATCGCGAGCGGCGCGGTGAGATCGATTCTACGTCACCGCAACCGCTGGCGGACGCGAGCTCGGTGCGACGCGCCACCGTCACGACTGACCGGTAATACGGACGCCAACCGGTTGACACAGCGCGAATCTCCAATAAATTCATGGGGCTACAGGCTTTTGTCTTCCGCTTCGCGCGGATTGCCGTGGCACCGGCTCACTGCGGCCGACTCCTATGGGCTTCCGGCACGCGCGGAAGGGTTCTCAGATCAGCGGCACGCAGGACCAGCCGCTCCCGACAAGCAACGCAGGACAACTAGACGTCGAGCGCGGGTCGGCTCGGCGCGCCTTGGGTCCCGGCTCGCGCTGCAGAGGCGAGCACACCCTGGCGAGGACGGATGGATACCGGCCCGATTTTCGGGTGCTGGTCCACCCGATTTTTTGTTGAAGTGACTTTGTCGCTGGCGCCATCGGTGGATGCCGCGACTGACACACCTGACGGGTTGACATGGCACGCACAACGCCGCTCGACAATTATCGGAACATCGGCATCATGGCGCACATCGATGCCGGGAAGACGACTACCACCGAGCGTATTCTTTACTATACCGGTAAGAACTACAAGATCGGCGAGGTGCACGAAGGCGCCGCGACGATGGACTGGATGGAGCAGGAGCAGGAGCGCGGCATCACGATCACGTCGGCTGCGACGACGTGCTTCTGGCTCCGCCACGGTCAGTCGTACGATAAGGGCGAGGGCCCGGAGTACCGGATCAACATCATCGACACCCCGGGCCACGTCGACTTCACGGTCGAGGTGGAGCGATCGCTGCGCGTGCTGGACGGCGCCGTGACGCTGCTCGACTCGGTCGCTGGCGTCGAGCCGCAGACCGAGACGGTGTGGCGCCAGGCTGACCGGTACAAGGTGCCGCGCATGATCTTCTCCAACAAGATGGACCGGACGGGCGCCGACTTCGACCGTTGCATGCGCATGATCAAGGACCGCCTGAGCCGCCGTGCGTACGCGCTCCAGCTGCCGGTCGGGTCGGGCGAGCTGTTCACGGGCCACATCGACGTCATCGAGCGCAAGCAGTACATCTTCGACGAGGCCAGCCTCGGCAAGACGTTCGCGGTGGTGGACGTGCCCGAAGAGTACAAGGAGGCCTGCGAGGCAGCGCGCTTCGAGGCGATCGAGGCGGCGGTCGAGCACGACGACGAGCTGATGCAGAAGTACCTCGACGGTGCTGAGCTCACGATCCCCGAGATCCGCCGTGCGATCCGCAAGGCGACGATCGCGATGGAGTTCGTGCCGGTCCTCTGCGGCGCGTCGTTCAAGAACAAGGGCGTGCAGGCACTGCTGGACGCGGTGATCGACTACCTGCCGGCGCCGAGCGAGGTGAAGGCGATCCAGGGTCACCTGCCGCATCACGACGAGCATTTCGAGGAGCGTCCAGTGAACGACGAGACGCCGTTCGCGGCGTTGGCGTTCAAGATCGCGACCGATCCGTTCGTCGGAAAGCTGACCTTCTTCCGCGTGTACTCGGGCGTGCTCAAGTCGGGCTCGTACGTCTACAATGCCACGAAGGACAAGCGCGAGCGCGTGGGACGTCTGCTGCAGATGCACGCGAACAAGCGTGAGGAGATCGAGGAGGTGCGGGCTGGCGACATCGCCGCGGCAATCGGGCTGAAGGAGACGCGCACCGGAGACACGATGTGCGACGACGCTCATCCGATCATCCTCGAGGCGATGAAGTTCCCGAACCCCGTCATCGACGTCGCCATCGAGCCGAAGACGAAGGCCGACCAGGACAAGCTGGCGATCGCACTGCACAAGCTGTCCGAGGAAGACCCGACGTTCCGTGTCCACACGGATGCCGAGACGTCGCAGACGATCATCTCGGGGATGGGCGAGCTGCACCTGGAGATCATCGTCGACCGCATGATGCGCGAGTTCAAGGTCGACGCCAACGTGGGTCGCCCGCAGGTGGCCTACCGCGAGACGATCAAGAAGCGGGTCGAGAAGGTCGAGGGGAAGTTCATCCGCCAGTCGGGCGGCAAGGGACAGTACGGCCACTGCGTCATCAACATGCAGCCGTCCGAGCCGGGACAGGGCTTCGTGTTCGAGGACAAGATCGTGGGCGGCGTGATCCCCCGGGAGTACATCGGCCCCATCGAGCAGGGCATCAAGGAAGCGCTGGAGAACGGCGTCCTGGCTGGCTACCCGATGGTGGACGTGAAGGTCGAGCTGATCTACGGCTCGTACCACGACGTCGACTCGAGCGAGATGGCGTTCAAGATCGCCGGTTCGATGGCATTCAAGGAGGCGGCGAAGAAGGCGCAGCCGATCATCCTGGAGCCGATGATGAACGTGGAGGTGGTGGTTCCCGAGGCGTACATGGGCGACGTGCTCGGCGACCTGTCGTCGCGCCGCGGCAAGATCGGCGGGATGACGCAGCGAGGCGAAGCGCAGGTGATCGCCTCGACGGTGCCGCTCTCCGAGATGTTCGGGTACTCGACAAAGCTGCGCTCGATGTCACAGGGACGCGCGGTGTACTCGATGGAGTTCGCGCATTACGAGGAAGTGCCGAAGAGCAAGGCCGAGGAGATCATCGCGAAGGTGAAGCCGGCGTGAGGAGAAGTAGGTGAGAAGGTCGGTAGGTCCGTAGGTCAGGACCGACAGAACGCTGTCCCGACCATCCGACTCACTGACGGACCGACCTACTGTTTTTGCAGACAGACCTTTCACTACCGAGAACCGAGTAATGGCCAAGGCAAAGTTCGAGCGGACCAAGCCGCACGTGAACGTGGGCACGATCGGCCACGTCGATCATGGCAAGACGACGCTGACCGCGGCGATCACGGCGATCCAGGCGGCCAAGGGATTGGCGCAGTCCGTGGCGTTCGACCAGATCGACAAGGCGCCGGAGGAGAAGGCGCGTGGGATCACGATCGCCACGGCGCACGTGGAGTACGAGTCGACGAAGCGCCACTACGCGCACGTCGACTGCCCGGGCCACGCCGACTACGTGAAGAACATGATCACGGGCGCGGCGCAGATGGACGGGGCGATCCTCGTGGTGTCGGCCGCCGACGGCCCGATGCCGCAGACGCGCGAGCACATCCTGCTGGCGCGCCAGGTGAACGTGCCGTACGTGCTGGTGTTCATGAACAAGGTCGACATGGTGGACGATCCGGAGCTGCTGGAGCTCGTCGAGCTCGAAGTCCGCGAGCTGCTGAGCGCGTACAAGTTCCCCGGCGACGACACGCCGATCATCAAGGGTTCGGCCCTCAAGGCGCTCGAGTCGAAGGATCCCAAGAGCGAGTACGGGCAGAAGATCGGCGAGCTGATGGACGCGCTCGACAGCTACATCCCTTTGCCGAAGCGCGACATC
>JBBQYZ010000079.1:0-8982 GCA_038208205.1 Gemmatimonadales bacterium
GCCAGGCCGAGCTGGTCGACGCGCTCGCCCGTGAGCGCGAGGCAGATGAGGCCCCCGGCGCGCTTGATCATGAAGTTGATCAGCGCAGGCGTGACGAGCTGCGCGGAGCAGACGAGGTCACCCTCGTTCTCGCGGTCTTCATCGTCGGCGACGATCACGAGCCTGCCAGCCGCGATGTCAGCGACGGCCTGTGCAACGGTATTGAATGCCATGGGAGTCTGCGCTGAAGTCGGAATCGTCGGACGGGCTACCGGGCCGCCGCATATGGCGCGACGAGCTGTCGGACGTATTTCCCGACCGTATCCGCCTCGACGTGCACGCGGTCGGCGACGCGGAGCGCGCCGAGGGTCGTGTGGTTCCACGTGTACTCGATGAGGCTGAGTTGAAGAATGCTCGGTGCGGGCAGGGCGTTCACGGTGAGGCTCACCCCGTCAATCGTGACGGAGCCATGCGGCACCATCAGACCCTCGAGCTCCGCCGGAAGACGCACGTCGACGAGCAGCGCGTCGTCGCTTCGCCGCACCGCCTCGATGACGCCGACGTCATCCACATGCCCCTGGACCAGATGCCCGCCGAGGCGGTCGCCGAGCCGGAGGGCGCGCTCCAGATTCACGCGATGCCCCGTCTGCCAGTCGCCGATCGTCGTGCGGCCCAGCGTCGTGACCACGGCGGCGACATCGAACCAGCCGAGCCCGGACCCTCGCACGGTGAGACAGGCACCGTTCACCGCGACGCTCTCGCCATCGGCGAGGTCGTCATAGCGCGAGCGGATGCGGAGCTCGCGCCCCGCCTCCATCCGTTCTACCCGCTCGACGACGCCGATGTCGTCAACCAGCCCGGTGAACATGGCAAATAGCTCCGGCCCCGTTCAATCACGGGGCGCATAGACCGTCATCTCGTCATCGCCCAGGCGGGCCGCGCGGACCACCAGCCAGCGCGGCGCGGCACCGATCGTCGCCGCCGGTGCGGCACCGAAGGCATGGAGCGCTCCCCCTCCCAGCAGCAGGGGTGCACGAAAGATAACCAGTCGGTCCACCGCCGCCTCGCGCACCAGCGACGAGGCCAGTCCCGCCCCACCCTCGACGAGCAGCGAGGTGATGCCCCGAGCTCTCAGCCCGCGCAACGCATGCGGCAGCGTGGCCGCGTGGAGCAGCTCGACTCCCGCATGCTCGAGCGCCGCGGCGTGCGTGGGGTCGGGAGCCCAGCAGACGACGAGCACCGGGGTCTCGCGCGCCGTGCGGACCAACCGGGAGGACAGGGGCAGCCGCGCTGAGCTATCGAAGACCACGCGCAACGGCGCGACGCGCGGGGCGTCGACGGCGCGCACGGTGAGCTGCGGGTCGTCGGCGAGGGCGGTTCCGATGCCGATGGCCACCGCGTCCGAGCCGGCGCGCAGCCGGTGCACCTCAGTTCTCGACTCGTCGCCGGTCAGCCATCCGGGCTTGCCGGTGACGTCGGCGAGCGCGCCGTCGATCGACAGTGCCAGCTTGAGGCGGACGAACGGCCGGTCGCTCATGAACGCGTGGAAGAATGGCGCGTTCAGCTCGCGCGCCGCGGGCTCCTCCACCCCGATGGCGACATCGAGTCCGTCGCCGCGCAGGCGATCGGCGCCGCCACTCGCCCTGGGATTGGCGTCGGCGACCGCCGCGACCACGCGACGTACCCCCGCGGCGATGATGGCGTCGGTGCAC
Source organism: Gemmatimonadales bacterium (assembly GCA_038208205.1). Lineage (GTDB taxonomy): Bacteria > Gemmatimonadota > Gemmatimonadetes > Gemmatimonadales > Gemmatimonadaceae > AG11. The sequence goes on from JBBQYZ010000079.1 coordinate 1,692, forward strand.
GGCGGCGCGCGGCCGTGATGGCTGCAGGGCTCCAGGGTGACGTAGATCGTCGCGCCGCGCGCTCGGTCCCCCGCGGCGCGCAGCGCCTCCACCTCGGCATGCGGTGCACCGAGTCGGGCGTGCCATCCCTCGCCGACGAGCTGACCGTCGCGAACGACGACGGCGCCGACCATCGGGTTCGGCGCCGTCTGTCCCCAGCCACGCTCGGCGAGGGCGAGCGCGCGGCGCATCCACACCGCGTCGTCAGCGGCTTCGGCGGGCGCGCCGTCGGTCATGCCATCAGATGCCGAGCCGGGCGCCAACTGCGAAGTATGTCCGTCCCGCGTCCGCTCGCCCAGACTGGAAGGCGTTGTAGGTATTCACCGTGCCACCCGACACCTGGCCGACCTCCGCCGTGAGCTTGAGGAGCAGGATGTTCATGGACGCATCCAGGAAGTAGTTCGTGCGGGTGAGAGTCTGTCGCGTGGCCGGCACCGCGATGGTCTGCGCGAAGGGGACCGGCAGCGTTCCCGACACCGTGGCCGAGATGTCCGCCGACTGATCATACTTGTCCTGTCCCACCCCCGCCGCAAGGCCGAAGAAGATCAGGCTCTTGCTCGCGACGACGCGCCAGGCCGAGGTGTTCACCCTGGCGTTCGTGATCGCCAGGTTCGCCGTCGTGGGGCCCGTGGCGGTGGAGGTGTACTGCGCCGTGCCGGCGATGGTCGTCACGGGAAGGTCGCGCTTGAGGTACGTGACCGATACACCCGGCACGAGCAGCGATTCCGACAGCAGCCCGAGGCGGCCTCCGTAGCCGAACTGCACGTTCTTGTCCGGCGTGATCCGCACGTTGTTCTGGTCGATCGTGGGGACGTAGGTTGCGCTCAGGAGGAGGTCCAGGCCGCCCACGTTCGTCAGCGCGAGCGGCACGCCGGCAAAGAGTCCGATCGCCAGGTCCGCCGCCGGCAGGCCGACGAACTGACTGCTCGTGGGAAGCGTGGTTGCGGGGGCGGCGCCGGCGGAACGCTGAGTGAATCGCTGGACGTCGGGCACGTCGCCCTTGAAGGCGTTGCCGCGGACGCCGATGGAGAAGTGTCCCAGCCCGCCGAGGGTCGAGCCCTGTCCGAGCGTCGCGTTGCCGCCCACGATCGCCGTCCCAAGCTGCGGTGCCATGAACTGGTAGACGTCGTAGGCCTGCTGGCAGGCGTCCTGCGCGACGCGCTGCGCCTGCGTGGTTCCCGCGGGGCACGCCGGCGATGCGAGCCCGCCGCCCTGGCCGTGCACGTCGGCGGCCGCGAGGATCGTGCATCCGGCGGCGATGACGAACGCTGTCTTCATTCGAAGCTCCTAGTTGATGCGCACCCGACCTGCCCCGCGCACGATGCGCCCGAGCCGCCAGCTGCCAATGTTGACCGACGCGGCGCTCGCCCGTACGGTCTCGGCGCCCGCCTCGTCGGTGATGACCACCATTCCGACGCCCATGTTGAATGTTCGGTACATCTCGGTCCGCTCCACGCCGCCCGCCTCCTCGAGGCGGCGGAAGAGGTTCGGTATCTCCCAACTCGAGGCGTCGAGCGCGGCGTCGAGCGTGTCGGGAAGCGCCCGGTTCACGTTTCCCGGCAGTCCGCCTCCGGTGATGTGCGCCATCGCGTGCACAGCGCCGAGCACGGGACGCAGCGCGGCCAGGTACGACCGATGCACGCGCAGCAGGACGTCGGCGACCGACGCATCCTCGCCCGGAAACTCGTCGTCCGCCCGCAGGGCCATCCTCTCTGAGACGATGCGCCGGGCCAGCGAGTAACCGTTGGTGTGCAGGCCATTGCTGGGCAGTCCCACGACCACGTCACCCTCTTCCACCCGATCGGCGCCGAGGATGCCGTCCTCCTCCACGCATCCCACGATGAAGCCAGCGAGATCGAAGTCGGGCGGGGTGTACAGGCCGGGCATCTCCGCTGTCTCGCCACCGACCAGGGAGCAGCCGTTCTCGCGACAGCCGGCGGCGACACCGCGCACCACCTGTTCCACGGTATCGGGCACGAGCAGCCCGGCGGCGAAGTAGTCGAGGAAGAAGAGCGGTGCCGCACCCTGCACCAGGATGTCGTTGACGCAGTGGTTCACGAGGTCGTGCCCGACGGTGTTGTGTCGACCCGTGTCGATCGCGACACGCAGCTTGGTACCGACGCCATCGGCGCTCGCCACGAGCACCGGCCGGCGCACCTCGGCCGGGATGCGGTACATCCCACCGAATCCGCCGAAGGCACCGCGCGCACCCGCGGTGAAAGTCGACTCGACCACGCTGCGGATTCGCCGCTTCACGGCATCCGAGCGGTCGATGTCGACGCCAGCCCGCGCGTAGTCGAGCGGTGCTTCGTCGCTCACGAAGACGTCTCCTCCTCGAACGCGACCAGGCGCCGGAACTCGGCAACGCGGCGTGCGATGTCGTCGGGCCCGATCTCGAGCAGTCGTTGCACCGAGAACTTCTCCACGGCGAACGAGCCCATCGCCGAGCCGTACACGACGGCGCGCCGGAGGTTGGCGTCGCTCAGGTCACCGGTGCGCGCGAGGTACCCCATGAAGCCGCCGGCGAACGAATCGCCCGCCCCGGTCGGGTCGAACACCTCCTCGAGCGGGTACGCAGGGGCGAAGAAGATCGAGCTGTCCTTGAAGAGAAAGGCCCCGTGCTCACCCTTCTTGATGATCACCATGCGCGGTCCGCGGGCCATGATCCACCGCGCGGCCTTGACCAGGTTGGCGCAGTCCGTCAGCTGTCGCGCCTCGCCGTCGTTGAGCGTGATCAGGTCGACGTGCTTGATCAACTCGATGATGTCGGGCCGCCGGCTCTCGATCCAGAAGTTCATCGTGTCGCAGGCGACGAGCTTCGGCTTCTCGACCTGCCGGAGCACGTCGAGCTGCAGGCGCGGGTCGATGTTCGCGAGAAACACGAACGGAGCGTTCTTGAACTGCACCGGGATCTTGGGACTGAAGTGCGAGAACACTCCCAGGCGCGTCTCCAGTGTTTCGGCCGAGTTCAGGTCGTGGCGGTAGCGTCCGCGCCACCGGAAGGACTCCCCCGATGCCTGCTCGAGTCCCGCCATGTCGACGCCCCGAGCGCGCAGCGGCTCCAGCTGATCCATCGGGTAGTCGTCGCCAACCACGCCGACGAGCTGCACCGGCGCGAGATGGCTCGCCGAGGCGGAGAAGAAGGTCCCCGACCCACCGATCACGGCGTCGGCCTTGCCGAACGGGGTTTCGACGGAGTCGAGCGCGACGGAACCGACGACGAGGACGGACATGAGGCTCGGTGGAAAGTGGGGAAGCAGAAGTGGTGCGTCGTGCGTGGTACGTGCGCCCTACATGCGCTCGGGCGCGGAGATACCGAGCATGGCGAGTCCGTTGCGCAGCACGATCTGCGCGGCACGAGCGAGCAGCAGGCGCGCGCGCGTCACTGGTTCCGGCTCGTTCAACACGTGCGCCTTGTGATACCAGAGGTGCGTCTTGCCTGCGGTATCGTGCAGATAGGTGGCGAGACGATGCGGCTCGAGCGCCTCTGCCGCCCCCGCGACGAGCGACGGAAAGTCGAGGAGCGCCTTCATCAACTCCACTTCCTCCGGCAGCGAGAGCAGCGAGAAGTCCACCTCGGTCGCTATCGTCGCCGGGTCGATGCCACCGACGCGGAAGATCCCCGACAAGCGCGCGTGCGCCATCTGGATGTAGTAGACCGGATTTTCCTCACTCTGCGACCGTGCGAGATCGACGTCGAAGGAGAGTTGCGAATCGCCCTTCCGCATCAGGAAGAAATACCTCACCGCGTCGCGGCCCACCTCGTCGATCAGGTCGCGCACGGTGACGTAGCTGCCGGCACGCTTGGAGAGTTTCACCTCCTCGCCACTGCGCATCACGGTCACCATCTGGTGCAGCGCGTATTCCGGATAGCCCTCGGGGATGCCGACGCCGAGCGCCTGCAGACCGGCGCGGACGCGCGTCACGGTACTGTGATGATCGGCGCCCTGCACGTTGATGGCGCGCGTGAAGCCTCGCTCCCACTTCGTGACATGATATGCGACATCAGGCACGAAGTAGGTGTAGCCGCTGCCCTTCTCGGCGCTCTTCCGCATGACGCGGTCCTGATCGTCGCCGTACTGCGTCGTGCACAGGAAGAGCGCGCCGTCCTTCTCGTACGTCTTCCCGACGCCAACCAGCGCGGCCACCGTGCCCTCGACACGTCCGTCGTCGTAGAGCGACGACTCGAGGTAGTAGGTGTCGAACTCGACGCCGAACGCCTGCATGTCGAGATCCTGCTCCTTGCGCAGTTCGGCGACGGCGAAGCGACGCAGCGCGTCGGCATTCTCCCCAGTCCGGTCTTCAGGATGCTCGGCGACGTACCGCTCGGCGATCTCCGCGATGTAGGCACCGTGGTAGCCCCCCTCGGGAATCTCCAATGGCCGGCCGCCCAGCTCGCGCACCCGGGCCCGCGTGCTCACGGCGAGGTTCTCGATCTGCGCCCCAGCGTCGTTGTAGTAGAACTCGCGCGACACCCGCCAGCCGGTCCAGGCGAGAAGCGACGCGATGGCGTCGCCCAGGGCAGCCTGCCGGCCGTGCCCCACATGCAAGGGACCCGTCGGGTTCGCGCTCACGAACTCCACCACCACCGAACGTCCCGCACCCATCGACGTGCGCCCGTACTGGTCTCCCGCCTCGACGAGGGCGGTGATGCCATTGGCGACGGTGTCGGCACGCAACCGGAAGTTGATGAATCCCGGACCCGCAATGTCCGACGAGGCGAGACCGGCCTTTTCCCGGTCGATCGCCTCGATCAGCCGGGCGGCGAGGTCGCGCGGCTTCTGACCGAGCTGCTTGGCGAGCACCATCGCGAGGTTCGTCGCCCAGTCGCCGAACGCCGGATCACGCGGGCGCTCCAGCAGGGGCACGACTTCGCTCGGCGCTCCCAACGATCGCGCGGCGCGCGCCAGCTCGGCGCGCAAGGCATCGGCGCCGGCGCTCACTCGGTGCTCTTCTTGGGTGCGGGAGGCGCGGGCTTGGGCGCGGTGGCAGGCTTCTTCGATTCGGCCGAGCCCGACGCTGGCGCCGGTGCGGCAGTCGATCGCGCCGATTCGGAGGACGACGCGGCTACGCCAGATTTCTCGCTCGATCGCTCGGCCGATTTTTCGTTCGACCGCTCGCCGGCTTTCTCGCCCGACCGCTCGCCTGACTTCTCGTTGGACTTCTCGTTGGACTTCTCGTGCGTACCAGCCTCGGCGCCGCCCGCGCCACCCTCCACGGACGTCGGCTTGCCGTCGGCCGTTCCACGGTGGGCGTTCTTGCCGTAGTCGGTGAGATAGAAGCCCGAGCCCTTGAAGGCGAATCCCGCCGCCGACATCATCCGCTCGGCAAGGGCGCCACACTGCGGACACGCGGCCTGTGCTTCGCCGCCGCTGATGGACCGGTAGAACTTCTCGAACTCGTGCCCCTGAGGGCAACGAAACTCGTAAGTGGGCATCGATATGAGACTTAGGCGGGTCTATTCCAGCCGCTAAAGTTAGCCTCGGCGACGGCGGCCTACAAGGTCACCGCGGCGCCTCTCGCACCTCGAAGCCCGAACGACGAACGGCATCCCTGAGGGATGCCGTTCGTCCAGCCTCCAGACACGAAGCCTAGTGCCAGGTGAGGCCGATGCCGTAGTGCACGAAGTTGGCGTCGAGCTTCTCGTTCATGTTCTGACCGTTCACGCGCACGTTCGACCCCGCCATGCCCATGTAGCCGACGTACGGCGTGAGGGAGAAGCTCTGCGTGACGCGCACGTCGTAGCCGGTGCCGACCTGGTAGCCGAACCCGCGCGACAGCAGTTCGTCCTGGGAGAGCGTCGTGTTGTCCTTCAGCTGGACCGAGCCGAGTCCGGCGCCGCCCTTGAGGAAGAAACCGGCGTCGGCGTTCGGATACCACTGCGCCGTCGGTCCGACGAACGCCGTGGTGAACCGCGTCCCGTTCTGCTCCCGCGACCAACCGTTCACTTCGCCGGCGACGAGCATGCTCGGCGACATCGCATAGCCGATCGAGAGATAGCCCGACCCGCCGCTGCGACGTTCCGTCGCGCAGCCGGTGCAGCTGTAGCCATTGCTGCCGGCGCCGAGTCCGAGGCCGAAGGAGAAACCGTCGCGCGCCGGGATCGGCGCGATGCGCCGCTGAGCGTGGAGTGCAGCCGGGGCGACGAGGAGGGACACCGCGGCGAAGATGCGGATGAAGTTGGTTGCGCGCATGAAAGCTCCTGGATGTGGGAGACTGCTTGCGACAAGAGGGAACTGCTACCGCGTGTAGAAGGAAACTCCGGCGAGGAGGCCGATCGCGTTCGACGCGGTGCCGGCGATGCTCGTGTGCCCGATGTTGGTTTCGAACCGGGTGACGATGCGATCCGTGACCGGAAAATTCCTGTGAGCTGGTAGTCGGCGACGTCAGAAAGCCGATCGCCCTGCTGCGGGCGTCGAATTCAGACGGTCGAAGTCGCTATCGAGTCACATGCATGCCATGGAGTTCGCCAGCGGCTAGCGGGATCGAGGACCGGCGGGCGTCGGCATCGTGATCTCGGTGTAACGTCGGAATCGATAGCCAAAGCCGAGCTCGATGACCGACAAGCGCCTGCCACCGACGTCTGCGTTCACGGTGGGAACGACCAGGTCAACCGACAGCAGCGCCAGGCCGCCAGAGGGAAGCACGAGCTCGTGACCCACTCCGACCGACCACACGACACCGCTCGTGCCGGTGTTTTCCCGGTACGGGCCACGGCCCGGGTCGATCTCGTCAAATCCACCACCGACGGTGGCGCGGGCCGAGGTTCGCGTGGAGGCACCGAGCCGGTGCTCGAGCTGCACCAGGAGATCCAGTCCATGCCCTCCGTAGCTCGCGGTGGGCACCAGCTCCCACAACCGAATCCCGGCGGCCAGTGCGTTTCGCGCGCCCTGAAGCCCCGCGTCCAACCGCAACCCGCCGTGTGCGCCCAGATGAGAGACATCCTCGACACGCACCGGCGTGACGCCGACGATGCCGCCCACGGTGCCATAGACCTCCACGCGTCGGCCCGGAGCCTGGGCGAGCAGCCCGTGCCAAGGGCCGCACAGCAGCGCGGCGACCAGCAATCGCACCACAGGTTCCGGCGGCCGCCGCTGCATCATCGCTGACCAGTCTTTCATGTTTTCGGACGATAGGTGCCCCATCGTGCGGCCAGTACATCGCTGATCTCTCCCACGGTCGCCCGTCTGCGCACGGCAGTGATGATGAGCGGCATGAGGTGCGCCCGCGCCCCCGCGACCTCCGCATAACC
>JBBQYZ010000080.1:0-8979 GCA_038208205.1 Gemmatimonadales bacterium
AGCCCGACTAGCCCATCGAGCCCCGGTCGGCCGACGCGCCCACCGCTGCGCCGAGCGGTCGGCGGGAAGGCCAGCGGCGGGTCATTGCGTTCCGAACAGTCCATCTCCATGTTCTCGTCGCACGAGCGGAGAGAGCCCGGAGCCAATGGACGCGTCGCACGAAACGGATGCGCTGTCCGAATTGCGGAGCGGCCGACGAGATACGCTCGACCGGATGATGCCGGTTGTCTACGACCAGCTCCGCACGATCGCGCGCCGTCAGCTTGCCATCCGTGAGCACGGCGCGACGCTTTCCACGACGGGCCTCGTGCACGAAGCCTACCTCAAGCTGGTGGACCAGTCGCGTGTGGCCTGGCGCGATCGGGCACACTTCTTCGCCCTGGCCTCCGTGGCCATGCGGCACGTCCTGGTCGACCGAGCCCGGGCGCGACTCGCCGGCAAGCGCGACGGCGGTCTGCGACGAATCACGCTCGACGACGAGCAGATCGCCGGCGACGATCAACCCGACGCGATGCTCGAGCTGAACGACGCGGTGGAACGACTGTCCGCCGTGGAGCCGCGCCTGGGCCGCGTGGTGGAATGCCGGTTCTTCGGCGGCCTGAGCGAGGAGGAAACCGCCGAGGCCCTCGGCGTCACCGCGCGCACCGTGCAGCGCGACTGGGCCAAGGCGAAGATGCTTCTGCGGCGCGCGCTCATGCCGGGAGCATAGTGCTCGTGCCCACGCTGGCCGGTGCGAGCAGTGCTCCCCGCTGACTGGCACGAGCTCGCGCCGTTGCTGGACGCCGCCCTCGACGCACCCCCGCACCTGCGCGCCGCCGTCCTGCTCGAGCTGAGCGGCGGCGACCGACACCGGCATGCGGCGCTGGAACAGCTGGTGGCGGAGTGCGATCGCGAGACGCCCTTTCTCGCTCGGCCCGCTGGAGAGCGTTTCGCCTCGCTGTTCGACGACGAGCCCGATCTCCCCCTGCCGGAGACGCTCGGCGGTCGCTACCGCATCGAGCGCGAGCTCGGCCGCGGTGGCATGGCGCGCGTCTATCTCGCTCACGACGCCAAGCACTCGCGTCGCGTCGCACTCAAGGTGATCCGACCTGAGCTGGCGGCATCGTTGGGACGCGAACGGTTTCTCCGCGAGATCGGCATCGCCGCGCGCCTGCGGCACCCCAACATCGTGCCGCTGTACGACTCCGGCGACACGGATGGCCTGCTGTACTTCGTGATGCCGTACGAGGAAGGGCCGTCGCTGCGCGCGCGCTTGGGCACGGTAGATCCGCTGACGGACGCGGAACGCGTCAGCACCCTGCGCGACGTGGCGCGCGCCCTGGCGTACGCGCACGGGCAGGGCGTCGTGCATCGCGACGTCAAGCCCGACAACGTGCTGCTGTCGGGAGGCGCCGCGGTCGTCACCGACTTCGGGATCTCGAAGGCGCTCAGCGTGGCGCAGGGCACCATGGCCGCCGGTACTGCCACCCAACCGGGGGCAGGGATCGGCACGCCGGCCTACATGGCGCCGGAACAGGCCGTCGGCGATCCCACCACCGATCATCGCGCTGACATCTACTCGTTCGGCTGTCTCGCATATGAGCTCTACGCTGGCCACCCACCCTTTCACGACATGCCGGCGCACGAGATGATCGCCGCGCAGGTGGGAACGAGGCCGGTCCCGGTGAACGATGTGGCGCCCAACGTTCCCACCGCCGTGGCCGCACTGATCGCGCAATGCCTGGAGAAGAAGCCTGACGCGCGTCCGCAGAGCGCGCAGCAGCTGCTGACGCGACTCGAAGACGCATCGATCGAATCACCCGCGACTGGAAGACGCGATCCCGTCTCGCGGACCGCGATGATCTGGTCGATCGCGGCGAGCGTGCTGCTCGTCGTCGGTGGCGGATACCTCGTCACGCGGACTGATGCCTCGCGATCGGAGCACGCGTCGGGCGAACACACCATCGCCGTGTTGCCGCTGCTCAGTCCCAGCGGAGATTCGCTGCAGCAGGAGCTCGCGGACGGCCTGAGTGACGAGATCGCGACCGCGCTGTTCAGGGTGCCAGGCCTTCGCGTGGTGAGTCGTCGAGGCGCCGGCAACTACCGCGGCCAGCGCGATGTCGACCCCGCACGAATCGGCAGAGAGCTCGGTGCCCGGTATCTCGTGACGGGGACACTGCGCGAGGTGAACGGCCGCCTCGTCGTGCTCCCGAAACTCCTCGATGCGACGGATGGCACCATCCTCTGGTCGGAGCGTTTCGATCGGGTGAAGGGTGATCTCGAGAGCGTGCGCGACGAGATCGCGAGAGCGGTCGGAGACACCCTCCGAGGCACGTTGGGCGCGTCCCCCGCGGCGTCCGCCCCTCGTGGGCTGATTCCCCATGCCGTGAATCCCGAGGCATACACGCTGTACGTGCTGGCACAGCGCGCCTTGAACCGCCGCGGCCTGAGCATCCAGTCGAGCGTGGACCTGTTCCGGCGCGCAATCGAGCTGGATTCGCTCTACGCCAGGGCGTACTCCGGTCTGAGCCTCGCGCTCGCGCTCACCCCCTACTTCCAGTCCACCTCCCCCGAGGCGGTCGTCGCCGAGGCGACACGCACCGCGCAGCGCGCCCTGCGCCTGGATCCGACGCTGGCTCAACCGCACATCGCGCTCGGCCTCGTGCACCAGTACGAGTACGACTGGGATGCGGCCGCGAGAGAGTTCAAGAGTGCCGTGGCGCTCGACGGCCGGGACGTCGAGGCGCGCGTGCAGTACGGCCGGCATCTGGTGTTCCGCGACCGGGTGCCGGAGGCGCTCGGCCAGCTCCTCGCCGCGCGACGGGAAGATCCCGCCTCGGCCGTTGTGTTGAGCTGGGTGTCCTATGCCTACTACATCGGGGGACAGCTGGACAGCGCCCTCGCGGAAAACACCCATGCGTACCAGGCGGACACCACCAACATCACGACGCTGTCGTTCGGCTCTCTGATTCGGCTGAAGGCTGGACGCGCGCGGGAGGCGCGGAATTTCGTGGATCGCGGTCAGGCCACCAATCCATCGGCCCTCTACGTGCTCGCCGCCACCGGCGACACCGCTGCCGCCACGGACCGCCTGCGCAGGCTGGAAGCGATGCGGTGGTGGCGCCTCGAGACGACACGTGCGTACGCGAGGTTGGGAGCCCGCGACACCGCAGGAGCACTCGCCGCGCTGGAGCGCGCCACCGACAAGAACGAGCAGTGGGCGATGTGGCAGTCCACCCGCGACCCGGTCTTCGACCTCGTGCGAGAGAGTCCCCGCTTTCAGCTACTGATGAAGAGGGTCGGTCTTCGATAGGCATTGGTCATGGCGCGGGACAGATCCTGGCCGCGTCGTACGCCGTGTGCTCCCCGTTCTCGATGGTCGCACCATTCACGATCAGCGTGTTGCCCGTTCCCGCGGGGTGCGAATACCAGACATTGTCCCATGGGATGTCGTCGCCCATCGTGAGGGTGAAGGTGGAGTTCAGCAGCGTCGGTCCGCTCGTGAGCCCGAGCCCGCTCGTGTGCATGTTGAGAGCTACCAGCACGCTGTTCTGGCAGCTGCCCGCGAGCGTGTTGTCGATCAGTGTGAGCTCCACGTCGCCGCGGAGGGCGGTATTGGCCACCGGGAACCCCGCTTCGACGATCACCGCGAACCTGTTGTCGGAAAGGTCGTTGTCCCGCACGAGGACGCGCGACGTGCCCGTGACACCAGACGCCCCGACGCCGATGGCGCCGATGCGAACTCCGACGCCCACCGGGATCGCCTGATAGTTGCGGACGTCGTTGTTCATGACCGTTACGGTGACCAGTGCCGAGGCGGGTAGGACGTTCGGCTCGACGTCGACAGGCAGGTTACCCAGCTGCGCCGGGAAGATGAGAATGCCGGGGATGCCGCCCGGTCCGATCTGCCGATTCCCGACGACCTGGTAGTCGCCAGGGCCGAAGAGACAGAGGCCACAGCTTCCGGCCCGGCCCATCAGGTAGTTCCGCTCGATCCGTGCGCGCGCCTCTCGCATGTCGACCGGCTCGGCGAACCCGCCTTCGAATTGATTGCCACGCACCTCGAGACGCTCGGCGCGGACCGCCAGCACCGCGTTGCCGCCGACGATCGCGCCGGCGGCGGCGTTGCCCGACTGGAAGATGAACCCTTCGATCACGGTGCCGTCGCCGCGCGAACCATCGGGGTGCGCGTTCACGATGATCATCTGCTCGGCGCTCTCGTTGATGGCCGCGCCCACGCCGCCGCTCAGCAGCCCCGGGCTCGCGGCGAGTGTGGTCGTATTGCTCGCGTTGTGGTAGCTCTCGGTGCCGGTGGCGCGTCGCTTCTCGTCGATCGGCATGATGAAGGTGCCGAGCAGAGTCACGTCGGGCACGTCGATCACCAGGGGCAGCCGCTCGAAGGCGGGATCCGCCGACGGCTGCACGCTGCCCTGATAGAGACCGGGCCCGACGGCAATCGTGATGCGGCACGACGACGTCGACAGCTCAGCCCGTGCGAGCCGGGTCGCGCGAGCCGACGCGAGCGCGTCGCCGATGCGGGAGAATCGACCCGAATCGCGGCTCGTGGCGCTCCCCTTCTCGACGACGAGCAAGGCGACGTAGTCGCCATGGCCCAGGTGTTCGGCGAGCTGCGAGGCGCGAATGTCCATCAGACCGCCCGCCGCTCCCGCGACGTGACAGATGGACATCTGGCTTCCCGTCGGCGACGGCGCGGTGGCGGGGTCGCTGCACGACATCAGCAGGGCGGCGGTGGCGGCCACGCCCAGACGCCGAGCAACACTGAATCGGGTGGCGCTGGCGTGGATCGTGTGCCACGCGGTGACGGGCCGGGGATGAGTGCGCATGAGACGCTCGCGGAGGGAGGGGCCTGCCGGATCTGCCAGGGAGGACCGCGTCGACGCGCGGATGCCTCGTACTGGGCAGCACGGCAGAACTCACCCGATCACGACACGAGCGTTTCCTCATCGACTGCGCGGCCCGACGGTGGCGCAGTCCCTTCCTCTACCGCGGCGTGGTGATCGCCGCGATGCCGGTGTTCAACCCGTCACGGTCGATCGGCCCGATGTGGACGCGCCGCACCACGCCGCCCGAGTCGATGAAGACGGTCGTCGGCAGGCCGATCAATCCGTACGTCCGTCGGGATCGGCCGCGCGCGTCGAGCGCGATCGGGAAGGTCACCGCGAACTCGTTCACGAACTGCTGCACGTCCTTCGTGCGCAGCTCCTGATCGCGGCCGTTCACGCCGATCACGCGAACGCCGGCTGGGCCGTACGTCTGATGCGCTCGCACCAGCTCGGGGAACTCGCTTCGACAGGGCGGGCACCACGTGCCCCAGAACGACACCACCACGGGGTGTCCCCGCAGCGCAGACAGGAGGACGCGGCCACCATCGAGTGCCGGCAGGTCGATCTCCGGTGCCGGAGCACCGGCTCGCGCCAGCTGTGCGGTCGCCGGTGGCGCCGCGAGCGCGAGCAGGACCGTCGCGATGCCGAGCCAGCGCGATGTCACGCCGCGCTACAGCCGGTACGAATACGCGGCGAACACGAGATACCGGGCGAAGCCGCCGCCGTTGAGCGCGCCCGTCCGCTGCTCCAGTATACTCTTCTGCCGATTCACCTTCAGGCGATACGGAACGCTGAGCGACAGCGTGCTCTTGCCCATGGAGAACGCGAGCCCGGGGTCGGCGAAGATCACGTAGGCCGTTCGCTTGATCGTGGAATCATCGCCGCCGCCCAGCAGGTCGCGCACGGGAATCCCGTCGATGCGACCGCCGAAGCTCGCTGTCACGCCCCGATCAGGCAGCACGGAGAACGCGGCACCGAGCCTCCCTGAGTACACGTCGGGCACCGACCAGTACGGTCCCGAGTTGGGAGCTCCCTGCACGTCGCTCCTGGACTTGGGGCTCACCATGTAGGAGCCGGCGGCGTACGCGTGCGTGCGCTCCGATAGCTGTCGAAACGCCCTGCTCTGCAGCAGCAGGGACCATCCACCATCGCCGGGTTGAATGGTCTGGTCGGCGGGAAACGCGACCGGGCCGCCGACAGCGTAGAACTGGCTGGCGACGGTGTGGCTCCCCGTCGGGGCCTTGATTCCCACCCCCAGCGCCACGTTTCCACGCTGGTGACTTCGGGGGGCGAACAACCAGCCTTCACCCATGACGCTCAGATCTCCAACGCCGGATGCGCGCTGCTCGTGACGCGCCTTGTCCGGCCACGTGCGCGCGAGCGTGCCCCTGGAGACGGGAAGGCTGGCGCTCAGGCGGAATCGGTCGTTGACGGCATATGCGACGTCGGCGACCATGGTGTGAATACTGAAGACCGGCGCCTGGCCGCCGGGGGCGAGGGCCGAGTTCTCCTGCGTGCCCACGAACCACTCGTTCGACACGAGGCGACGGTACGCCAGGGTGAGCTGCCACTCGCGCGCCGGCTGGTACGCTTCTCCTTCGCCGCCCAGCCGCACCGGCGTGGTGAATCGAATGGGCTCGCACCCCTGCGCCATCGCGCGCACCGGAGTGAATGCCGACGCGACGGCGGCCACCATCAGAACTGTCCGAGTGAACCTCGCATGGGGGAACATGGAGTCTCCTGGCTCGAGAAGCCCGGAGTGGTGACTCCGAGCGAATGCTCAGCATACGTGCGCCGGTCCGGACCGTCCAGACGGCCCGCACCGGCGACGCGTAGAGCACTGCTTCCTCGTATCACGAGAATTTCCGGCAGTTCAGGACATTGGGCCGGCAGATGGGGTCCGCGGAGGAGCGATGCGCGCTATTCAGCCGCGATGCACTCGATCTCCACGCGGCCATCGAGGGCCAACCCCGCCGCACCGAGGGCCGAGCGTGCGGGGAACCGTCCCGGCGCGAAGAAGGTCGCGTAGACCTCGTTCATCGCGCCCCATTCGCGCATGTCCGCGAGGAAGACGGTGCACTTGACCACCTGGCCGAGCGAGGACCCCTCGCGTTGCAGCAGGGCTCGGATGTTCTCCATGACCTGCCGCGTCTGCGCCTGTATGCCCCCCGCCACCAGACGGCCCGTGCTGTCGGTGCCGAGCTGGCCGGCCAGGAACAGGAAGCCGTTCGCCCGGACCAGCGGCGAGAACGGTCGCACCGGGCCGGTGGTCGAGGCGGCGAACACCGGCGCGCGCGGCGCGTGGACCGCGGCGGCGCAGCCTGCAGTTGCGAGCAGAACTCCAGGAACGAGAATGGCGAGCCGCATCGACGTGTCTCCGGTTGGTGTGCTGGACAGCTTCGTTTCGGGAACGGAACGGTCGGCGGTTACCAGCGGCGTGCGGGCGGTCAGCCCGATTCCGGCGCGAGCGCCTTGTAGTAGATGGTGGTCGGGCCGGGCGGCCCGTCGGGCATCAGCGCGTAGTTCGGGATCTCACCCACGCGCTGCCAGCCGGCACGGGCGTAGAGCTGTGCCGCGTCGCTGCCGGTGACCGTGTCGAGCACCAGCAGCGTCCTTCCCTCCTCGATCGCGGCGTGTTCCGCGGCCCGCATCAGGAGCCGTGCCACGCCGCGCCGGCGCGCGCCACGGTGCACCAGCAGCTTGGCCACGTCGGCGCGATGCGGCTGGTTCTCCGGCACCGCGAGCACGAGCTGTACGCTACCGAGAATACGGCCGTCGCGATCTTGGGCCACGAGCAGCGCGCGCGCGCCGCGAGCCACGTCCTGGGCGACCCCGTTCCAGAACCGCGTCGCCTTTTCGGTCGTCATCGGCCGCATGAAGCTGACCGACGCGCCGCCGTCCACACAGTCGATCAACAGCTCGGCGAGCGCCGGCACGCGAGCGGCCGCCTCGCCTGGGTCGAGTCGGCGCACGCTCACGCCGTCGGCGATCAGGCGCGAGCCGTCGCCGGACGTCACGCTGCGACTCGCAAACCGGTCTTCGACGACTCGGCCTTCACGTGCTCTCCCTCGGTCCCATGCGCGGGTCCAATAGGTGGCGACCGGTTCGATCCGGGCGGTCGGCCTGACGCGCGCCAGATCGCCATGCTATGCTGCGATAGGGCTGCATGATCCGGACGTCCGCCCGGTGACGGAGCCAACCTACGACGCGAACGAGCCGCGCGCCAAGGCCCTCTCCCCTGCGCGTTCGTGGCGAGGCCGACCAATCCTCCACGCCGTTCCATGCCCGACGTCGCCGTCCTCGAGCAGCACCGCCCCGCCCTCACCGGCCACTGCTACCGCATGCTCGGCTCCGTCCTGGACGCCGAGGACGCGGTACAGGAATCCATGCTGCGTGCGTGGAAGGCCATCGACGGCTATCGCGAGCAGGCCTCGCTGAAGACCTGGCTCTACCGGATCGCCACCAACGTCTGCCTCGACACGCTGTCGGCGGCCGATCGCCGCGCGCGCATCCGTCCGGTCGAGAGCATGCCGCTGCCCGGCGTCGTGAGCGATGACCTCGTGCTGGAGCAGCATCCTCGCGAGCACTGGGTCGAGCCGATCCCCGATGCGGCCGCGCTGCCCGCCGAGGGCGACTGCGACCCCGAGGAGCGCGCGATCCTGCGTGAGAGCATTCAGCTCGCCTTCGTCGCCGCCCTGCAGTACCTGCCGCCCCGTCAGCGTGCGGTGCTGCTGCTGACCCAGGTGCTCAACTGGTCGGCCGCCGAGACGGCCGCCGGCCTCGAGATGAGCGTGGCGGCGGTCAACAGCGCCCTGCAGCGGGCTCGCGCCACGCTCGACGCGCGCAATCCGGCCGTCGTTCCGCGGACACTGTCGGACGAGCAGACGCGGCTCGTCGCGCGCTACGTCGATGCGTTCGAGCGCTACGACGTCGCGGCCCTCACCGCGCTACTGCATGAGGAGGCGACGCTCTCCATGCCGCCGTACGACCTCTGGCTTCAGGGCCACGAGTCGATCGCGCGGTGGCTGCTGTCATTCGGCATCGGATGCAAGGGCTCGCGGCTCGTGGCGGTGGAGGCGTGCGGTAGCACGCCGGCGTTCGCGCAGTACCGCGACGGCGGTGCGCAGGCGTGGGCGCTCCTCATGCTGGAGCTGGA
>JBBQYZ010000081.1:0-8944 GCA_038208205.1 Gemmatimonadales bacterium
CTCGCGCCGCGAGAGGTTGGCGGCGCGCTCGACGAGCAGCTGCGTCTCCACGTCGGCATCGCCCATCAGACCCACGTGCACCGTGGCGTGTCGCGCGAATCCGCCGGTCGCGGTGAGTCCAAGCTCGCGCGCGAGCAGCGCGTTGTTACCGAGCGTGGGATGAAGATCGAGGGGGAGGTGGGACGAGTAGACGGCGATGTCGTGCTCGATCAGCAGGCGGATGCGTTCGTAGATCGGCCCACGCAGAGGCTGCGCGCCGCCCCAGAACAATCCATGATGCACGAGCAGCAGGTTGGCGCCGACGTCGGCCGCGCTGCGAATGCTACGCAGTGACGCGTCCACGGCGACGGCGCACCGGTGCACCGGCCCCCGATGCTCCACCTGGATGCCGTTCATCGCGCCCGGGTAGTCGGGCACCTCGGCGGGTTGCAAGAGCGCGTCGAGGTGCGCGTCGATCTCGTCGAGCGAGGTGGACGCGGGCTTCATCGTCACCGCTTACCGCCCGGCACCGAGGGCGGTCATGCGTCCAGCCCTCAGCTCGGCGCGGGCGGAGTCTACCGTCTTGAGGACGGTGGCGGGAATGCGCGGCTGGAAGCGGGGGTTCAGCACGAGCGTGATCACGTCGCTCGAGGAGCCGAGCTTGATCACGCGCGCGATGAATCGCTTCTCCTTCACCTCGCGCGCGACGGTGAGGAAGGCGTGCGGCAAATCGATCACCACGCTGCCAATGGTGACCTCGGGCGCCACGGCGTTCTGGTTGGAGTTCGACCCGACGATGAGCGCGCGGCCTGTCTCCCGCGCGGCCTGGAACACCCCGAGGCCGGCGGCGTCGGCGTTCTGGAAGATGACGTCGGCGCCGCGGCCGATCTGCGCGAGCGCCTGCTCCTTTCCCGCGCTCACATCGTCCCAGTTCCCGATGTACGAGGTGAGCACGGAGATCCTGGGGTTCGTGGCCCTGGCGCCGCGTGCGAACGCCGCGAAGCTCTCCTTGACGGGGGGCAGCTCCGTGCCTCCGATCACGCCGATGACGTTGGACCTGGTCATGCCGCCAGCGATCACGCCTGCGAGATAGGAGGCATCGGCGAAGGCGAACTCGATGCCCGCCACGTTCTTTCCGCTCGTGCTGCTCGACGTGGTGATGAAGACCGTGTTGGGGAAATCGGGCCCGACGCGCCGAGCGGCGTCCTGGAACTCGAATCCGTGTCCGAACACGAGATCGTATCCCTGCGCGCCGTACTGGCGAAACTGCTCGTCGAACTCCGCCGGCGTCCTGGTCTGGATGTGACTCACCTTCGCGCCCAGACTGTCGCGGATCTGCATGAGGCCTTGGTAGGCGCCACCATTCCAGGACTGGTCGCTGATCGGGCCAGGGGTGAGGAGCGCGACGCGAAATGGCGATCCGCCGCCTCCGGCGCCTCCGGGTGCTACTCGCCGGGCAGCGCTGTCGGCTCGACCCGCCTCGCCGCTGCAGGCTACGAGCAGGGTGAGTGCCGCGATGTTGCGCAGTGTGGAAATCCGGCGGTGGCGGCTCATCGAGATCAGTCTAACACTCGGTGTCACAGCGCGTTGCGGAGTTGTTGACAACCGTGTGGATATCTCCTGTCGGCGCGGACTGACCCTCGCCGGCATGACCGCGACTCAGTCGTAGTCGCTGCGGTTCTTGCCGATGATCAGCTCGAGCAGACGCTCGAGATCGTCCGGGCTGTAGAAGGAGATGCGCAGGACACCGCGCTCGTTCCCGAGTTGGTGAACGTGGACGTCGGTCTGAAGCTGCTTTCGCAGCAACTCTTCGATCCGGCGGACGGCGGGATCGGCGGTGGCTACTCCGGTGGGGGCGGTGCCCCCCCCTGCCCCCGTCCGTGATGGCGCGGCGGGTACGTCGCCATTGGCGATCTCGCGAGCGCGTGCTTCCGCCTGCCGCACGGAGAGTTGTCGGGCGACGACCTCGTTAGCGAGGTCGATCTGACCTCGCTCATCCTTCACGACCAGCAGCGCTCGCGCGTGTCCGGCGGTGAGGTGTCCACGCTCCACCATCTGCCGCACCACGGCCGGCAGGGTGAGGACCCGAAGCAGGTTGGTCACGGTCGTGCGGTCCTTGCCGACGGCGTCGGCAACCTGCTGCTGAGTGAGCTCGAACTCGCCGATGAGCCGCTGATAGCCCTCGGCTTCCTCCAGGGGGTTGAGATCAGTGCGCTGCAGGTTCTCGACGAGGGCGAGGGTGAGCATGGCCCGGTCGTCGAGCTCGCGCACGACAGCCGGGATCTCCGTCCACCCGAGTCGGGTGCAGGCGCGGAGGCGGCGCTCGCCAGCGACGAGCTCCCACTTGCCGCCTTTTCGCACTCGGACGGTGATCGGCTGAAGAAGGCCGTTCGCCCGGATCGACGACTCGAGCTCGGCCAGCTCGCTTTCGGCGAAGGTACGGCGAGGCTGAAAGTGGTTCGGCGCGATGTCTGTTATTCTGATGCTGCGCAGTTCGGAGTGCGCAACTGCATCGATACTGTTCGTACCAGATCCAGATGATGGCGCCATATCGCGCGATGGGCGCGTGTTACTGATCAGCGCCTCGAGACCGCGTCCGAGGCGACGGGGCTGGTCGGCGCTCATGCGGTGGCCTCGCGGCGGTCGGCGCTCTGTTGTCGCGTCCTGGTAGTCGCGGCGGTCCTCGTGTCGTCGCTCGCCTCGATGGTCGAGTTGACTGTCGCGTCGGCCGTGTCTTCGACCGCAGCGTCAGCTGTCGCCTTCTCGCGCGCCATGAGCTCGTTCGCGATCGCCATGTACGCTTGGGCGCCGACACTCTGGATATCGTACAGCACGATCGGCTTACCGAAGCTTGGCGCCTCGGCTAACCGGACGTTGCGGGGCACGACGGTCTCGAAGACCTGGCTGCCGAAGTAGTCCCGTGCGTCGGTCGCGACCTGACGGGACAGGTTGAGCCGTGCGTCGTACATCGTGAGGAGCACTCCCGCGATGCCGAGCTCCGGGTTCACGCCGCGTTGTATCAGGTGCACGGTGTTGAGGAGCTGACTCAACCCCTCGAGCGCGTAGTACTCGCACTGGAGTGGAATGAGCAGCGCGTCGGCGGCAGCCAGCATGTTGAGGGTGATCAGACCCAGCGAGGGGGGACAGTCGATGAGCACGAAGTCGTAGTCGTCGCGCACCGCGCCGATCGCGCGCCGCATGCGGTGCTCTCGTCCTTCGGCATCGACGAGCTCCACCTCGGCGCCCGCGAGGTCCGGGGTGGCCGGGAGGACGTCGAGATGGCGGAACTGGACGCCGCGGAGCCGCGCCTCGGCGATGCCGGTGTTGCCCAGGAGGACGTCGTAGCTGGTGGAATCGAAGCTGTCGCGTTCGATGCCGCAGCCGCTCGTGGCATTTCCCTGCGGGTCGCCGTCGATCAGGAGCGTCCGTCGCTCGGCCACGGCGAGGCTGGCGGCGAGGTTGACGGCGGTGGTCGTCTTGCCGACGCCGCCTTTCTGGTTCGCGATTGCGATGACTCTGGCCACGGATCTCAGCGTTCGGCGTCTGCGAGCGGGGCGGGCGAGCGTGCTTGGAGCTCGCGGGAAAAAAACTGCCAGTGTTGCGTGTGCCAGCGCTCGAACTGCTCGCGCTTCCAGCTCTCCGGGAGGTGATCTCGGAACAACGGCAGGGCGGCGCGCAGCTCGGGACCGCGGAGCAGCCAGGTGAAGTAGTGTCGACTCTGGTGCCGATACGGCCCGTACACCCGCCCTCCGATCCGGTCCGCGATGTATCGCAGGGGAAAGGGATCGCGGGCGTGCAGCTTGACCTGGAGATACGGTTGCTGGCGGTCGGCGGTGAACGACCCCTCACCGACGACGAGTCCCATAATGTATCCGATGTCGAATTCGCGCACGGGAGAAGTATAGTCTCATGTTCCACACTGGAACAGAGGCACGTGGCACGTGAAGTGGATCGGAGAAGAAGAAAGTCCTGGGATGACGGAAATTGAGCCACGTGGCACATCCCTACAAGAAGAGTCCGCTAGAAGGCGGACTCTTCAATGAGGTACTACAGAGCGGTGCCCTCACCGCAGTGCTGAGCTCGGCCGCTACCGATTCGGCACGAACTGCCAACGTGCGTTGACGAACACGGTCACCGTCAGCTGGCCCGCGTTCACCGGAGTCGGCTCTGCCGACATCTTGCGCGCCGAGACCTCGAACATTGGGCGAGGAGGCAGCGTCGGCCCTTGGGTCGAGAGCTCGACGAGGGTACCGAGCGAGCCCCCGGCGGCCCGAGCCATCGCGTCGGCATCGGCACGGGCGCTTGCGACTGCGGAGGCGATCGCCGCACGACGCGGCTCGTCGATCGACGAGGCATAAAAGGAAAGACCGTTGATCACATTAGCCCCTGCACCGAGCGAGGCGTCGATGATCGCGCCCGCCTGCTCCACCCGACGGGTCTCGGCGCGGACGGTATTCGTCACGACGTACGCGGCGACCCGAGGATTGCCGCCATTCGTGTCGTACCGCATCTCAGGGTAGACATTGTACCCCTCTGTTCCGAGCTGCTCGCGAGGGATCTCGAGCTTGGCGAGCGCATCGAGCACGGCTCGTGTACGTCGCGCATTGTCGGACGCCGCCGCCGCCGCCGTCGCCCCGCGGGTCTGTACGTTAACGAGGACCGACGCCCGGTCGGGAGTCACCTTGGCCTCGCCCTGTCCCGCGGTGACCAGCGACGGGGCCGGCAGGGGAGCCGGGACGGGCAGCATCTGCGCTTCGCCCCTCCCCGACACGAGCGCGAGCGATAGGGCGGCGGCGGCCACGGTGGTGAATCGGACGATCGAATGACGCATCGAGGAGCTCCTGGAGTCGGTGAACGATCTATAAGTAGCAATCAGACACTAATCGCGCGATCGGGCGCATCGATCCGCGTGCATTCGCGCTCGAGAGGAGACGACGGGACATCCCGAAGTTGCACACATTGCGCGCCGGATGGTGCACTGCTCGCGATCGGCGTGACCCGAAACTCGAAACTCGAGACACAAGCACATGAAGAAGGCGTGCACCCCGCGAGGTGAAAGCTATTCCACGGCGCCCGCGAGCCGACGGCGCTTCTCGATCTCGATCACGAGATTCTGAAGGTCCGCCGGGCTCACCCCTGGCACTCCGGCCGCGTGCGCGAGCGTGCGTGGACGCAGCCGCGCGAGCTTCTGCCGTGCCTCCAGGGAGAGCGAGTGCAGCTCCCCATAGGGAAGCTCGGCGTCGAGCGGAAAGTCGCTCAAGCGGCGCAGCTTGTCCGCCTGCGCGCGCTCACGCACGAAGTAGCCGGCGTACTTGAGCTCGAGCTCCGTGCTCACTACGGCGTCCGCTGGCAGCGCACCGCCCACACCGGCCGCACCGAACAGGTCGCGCAGCGCGACCCCCTGCCGACGTGCCACGTCGGCGATCGGCACCGCGTGAACGAGCACGGTGCTTCCCGCACGACGCAGCACCGGTTCCGCCTCGTCGGGAGTGATCGACGTGACATCGGCGAGCCGCCGCGCCTCGTCCTCCGCCGCGAGCCGCGAGCCGATCACGGCGCGCTCGCGCTCGTCGTAGAGGCCGAGTGAGAGTCCGACCGGCCCGAGGCGACGGAGGGCGTTGTCCTGCCGGAGGCTGAGTCGAAACTCCGAGCGCGACGTGAAGAGCCGGTACGGCTCGTCCACGCCGCGCGTCACGAGGTCGTCGACGAGCACGCCGATGTACGAGCTCTCGCGCCCGAGCAGCAATGGCGAGCGCCCGAGGGCTGAGAGGGCGGCGTTGGCGCCAGCGACGAGCCCCTGCCCGGCCGCTTCCTCGTAGCCCGTGGTGCCGTTGATCTGTCCGGCGAAGTAGAGGCCGGCGACCGAGCGCACCTGCAGGGTCGCGTCGAGCTGCGTGGGTGAATAGTAGTCGTACTCGATCGCGTACCCAGCGCGCGTCATGCGCGCACGCTCCAATCCCGGGATGGACTGCAGGATCGAGAGCTGCACGGGCGCCGGGAGCGATGTCGACAATCCGTTCACGTACAGCTCGTGCGTGTCGTGACCCTCGGGCTCGAGGAAGAGCTGGTGCCGCTCGGCGCCGGGGAACCGGACGATCTTGTCCTCCACCGACGGACAGTACCGCGGACCGCGCGCCGCAATCGCGCCTCCGTACATGGCTGACTCGCCGATATGCCGCTCGATGATCCCCCTTCCCTCGCTGCCCAGAAAGGTGATCCAGCAGGGGAGCTGCACGGGATGCCGGGTACTGCCGCTCGCGTGGCGGCGCGCGTCGGGCCAGAAGTGCGACCAGGTGTAGTCGAAGTCCTCGATCTCGCTGTCCTGCCGCACGAGCGCGTCCCACCGCACGCTCCGGCCATCGATGCGCGGCGGGGTTCCCGTCTTGAATCGCGCCACCTCGAGGCCGGCGCCCTCCAGCTGCTCCGCCAGATGCGTCGTCGACGTCTCACCCGCGCGCCCGCCCGCCAGCGACGTGGTGGTGCCGATGTGAATGCGTCCGCGGAGAAAGGTGCCAGTGGTGACGACGATCGTTCGCGCACCGAATCGGCGTCCCTCGAGGGTCTCCACACCCGCAACGCGATCGCCGTCGAAGATCAATCGCGCCACGGTGCCCTGCAGCGTCTCGAGCGAGGCATGCTCTTCGAGGAGCGACCGCACCGCGCGCCGGTACAGACCGCGGTCGCATTGTGCACGGGGCGCCCAGACCGCCGGTCCCTTGCTGCGGTTGAGCATCCGGAACTGCAGAGACGCGAGGTCCGTCGCGCGGCCCATGATGCCCCCGAGCGCATCCACTTCACGCACCACCGTGCCCTTGGCCACTCCGCCGATGGCCGGGTTGCACGACAGCTGTCCGATGGTCTCGAGCGCGCTCGTGACGATCGCCGTGCGCGCGCCGAGCCGTGCGGCGGCCACGGCGGCCTCGGTGCCGGCGTGGCCGGCGCCGATGACGAGGACGTCGAACTCGGATTCGAAGACGAAGCGCGCGGCAGACATGCCGTAAGATAGGACCGCGCCACGAGGACACGGGTAGAGCGATGGTTCGCCAGGCAGTAACTTGGCGGCTCGCCCATACCCGATCCGACATGACGCTCCGCTCCGTCGCCGCCACGATCGTACTCGCCACCGCCTGCGCCGCCTGTCGCGGCATCTCGGGGGCGTCTCCCGCTCCCACCGTAGCTACCACACCGATCGGCGCGCCGATCGCCGCGCCGATCGGGGCGGTGACTCTTTCACCAGACGAGACGCGCCTGCGCGATTCTGTGCGCGCGCATCACGACGACGACATCGCCCTGCTGGAGCGAGCCGTGAACATCTCGAGCGGCACCGGCAACCTGGCCGGGGTGCGCCGCGTGGGCGACCTGTTCGGCGAGGAGCTCACGAAGCTCGGCTTCACCGTGCGTTGGGCCGCGATGCCCGAGGGGATGCGGCGCGCGGGCCACCTCGTCGCCGAGCGACAGGGGACGCGCGGCGCGAGGCTGCTGCTGATCGGACACCTCGACACCGTGTTCGAGGGAGAGGGACAACGGTTCGTGCGTCAGGACACGATCGCGCGCGGTGCCGGCACGTCGGACATGAAGGGCGGCGACGTGGTGATCATCTCGGCGCTCCGCGCCCTGAACGCCGCCGGCGCGCTGGAAGGGTCCCGCATCGTCGTCGTGATGACCGGCGACGAGGAGTCGGCCGGCGCGCCGCTCGAGCTGGCGCGCCGCGACCTGATCGAAGCCGCGCGCCGCAGCGACATCGCGCTCGCCTTCGAAGGGGGCCGAGCCGCCCGGGCCTCGATCGCCCGTGGGGGGTCCTGGGGAGGGACGCTGACCACGAGCGCACGGCAAGCGCTTTCCGCTGGGGTGTTCTCCGCCGGCACCGGCTACGGCGCGGTCTACGAGATGGCCCGCATCCTCGACACCTTTCGCCGCGAGCTGTCCGGCGACCCGACGCTCACCTTCAACCCGGGGCTCGTGGCCGGGGGCACCGAGGTGCGGCGCGACTCCGGCTCCACGATGACGGCATCGGGCAAGACGAACATCGTGTCGCCGACCGCCGTGGTGAATGGCGACCTGCGCTTCCTGCGCGAGTCGCAGAAGGATTCCCTGCGCACACGCATGCGCGACATCGTGGCAGCGCACCTGCCCGGGACTGGCGGGGAGATCAGCTTCCGGGACAGCTATCCGGCGATGCCTCCCACGGCCCAGGGCGCCGCGCTCCTGGCGCGATTCGATGCAGCGAGCCGCGCGCTGGGCTACGGTCCCGTGGAGGGAGACCCACCGGAGAGCCGCGGGGCGGGCGACGTGTCGTTCGTCGCCCCGTACCTCACCGGAATGGACGGGCTGGGTACCTCGGGCCGCGGCTCGCACTCGCCTGACGAATCGGTCAACCTCAACTCGTTGATCATGGCCGGCGAGCGCGCGGCCGTGCTCATGCATCGTCTGATCACCGGCGCGCGATGAGGCACGCTGACGCGCGCTGAGGCGCGCTGACGCACGGACACGACGACCAGGAGACGTTATGCCGCTGCTCGTGACGCAGGGAGTTCCCACCCTCTTCTTTCGACGCGAGTCGTACGAGCGCGTTGGCCTCACACGTGCCTCGCTCGACGCGCGATTGGGGCTGACCGACACCGAGTTCCAGGTCGACGGCGACCTCGTCGCGCTCGGTCCGATCTACGACGCGGAGGCACTCGGTGCGCTGGTGGATGAGCTCGAGGCGTCTGGACTGACGTACTACGACGATTTCTTCGAGTTGAGCGGGAGCTGGCCGGACTGGCTCACCGTTTCCGTGCGCGGCCCGGGAAGCAAGCGCCAAGGCAGCCAAGGCAGCCAAGGCAGCCAAGGCAGCCAAGGCAGCCAAGGCAGCCAAGGCAGCCAAGGCAGCCAAGGCAGCCAAGGCAGCTAAGGCAACTCGCGCAGCTTGCTCAGCACTTCATCCGGCGCCGCGGGCGTGAGGGGTCCGCGCCGAAGCATCCCG
>JBBQYZ010000082.1:0-8857 GCA_038208205.1 Gemmatimonadales bacterium
TCGGACGTGGGCATCGCTATCGGAGATGGCACGAGCTTCGCCGGGCACTGCGTTATCTCCGCCACGAAGTCGGTGCGTCTCGGAGCTCGCGTGCTGGTCGCGCGGAATGTCTATATGGCCGACCACATGCATGCTTTTGAGGACACCCGGCTCTCGGTGCTCGAGCAGGGAATCACGCGGCGTGAACCGGTACGAATTGGCGATGGGGCGTGGATCGGCGAGAACGCCGTCATTGGGCCTGGCGTCACAATCGGTCGCGGAGCCGTCGTGGGGGCGAACGCAGTTGTCCTCTCGGACGTCCCCGATTTTTCGGTCGCAGTCGGAGTGCCGGCGCGTGTCGTTCGCACGTTCGGCGGTTAGCGCGCCGTTCGGTCTCTGGTTTCGGGGTGGCCACTCACGATGGACGCCGGTCTCGCTGGCCCGCTTCTGGGCTGCTGTTCCCGCGCGAGTACGCTGCTTGCAATGGCCAGCAACACGTAGAAGACCAGCGTCACCTGGACAAAGGAGAAGGCATCGTACGTCCACATGCCTGCCCCGAAGCCGGCAAGCGCGGCGGCAAGCGCAGCGGCCAGCCAACCGTCCGCGCTTATGTCGGTCCGCGCTCGCGCTGCCAACCTTCGGATGACGCGGGCGAACAACCACCCCCAGGCCGCAAATCCGACAACGCCGGTCGACAGCAGCGTCGCCAGCCACTCGTCGTCCAAGATGCGTGAGTTGGTCTTTGGCCCGGTGGTGATCCGTGTCCCGAAGCCGATGCCGAACAGTGGCTCTTGGCCCACTTCCTTCAGCGTTGGCCCCCAATCGCCAACGCGCCCGCTGTCGTTGTACCCCCGCTGTTCGGCGATCAATCCGCCGCTCGGGAAGAACGACTCCTTGAAGGTACCCAGCGTGCCTGGAAGCGCGAAGTGAACTGCGACGATCAGTGGAAGGACTGCGGGCCACAGGCGGCGGACGTGGTTCGGCCGAAGCAGGAGGAGGACGAACGCTTCCACGATCACCATCAGGATGCCTGTTCGTGAGACAGTTGCGAGCGATCCCGCTACGAGGACTACGGCGGCGCCCCACCACCGACGAGCTCTCCGAACATACGCGAAATAGACCGCGATGGGCGCGAGCATCGCGAGCAGCGCGCTCAGCGCGATCGGATGCTCAGCAGGGCCATAGGCGCGGAAGTGACCGCCGCGGGGCGCCTCCGTTCGATCGAACACCGGTTGCAAGAACGGAGCCCGAAGGTGATTGAAGACGTTGTATCCGGTACGAGATTCCCAGATCGACAAGATCGCGACGGCGACGCCCGCCACGACGATCACTCCGAGCAACTGGTCGACGACCCCTCGACTTCGAGCGACGCTGACCACCATGTACAGGACGAGCACGAAGCTCAGCGAGAACGAGAGCGACTTGAACACGTTGCTGTCGATTCCGAGTCTCGCGATGCGCCCCCCATTCAGGACGACGGAGACGAGGGCAGCAAACATGAACAGGAGCAGAGGCCCCTCGAACCCCGATCGCCGAAGTCGAACGCGGTTGTCGATGAGGATAGATGTCCCCCAGCATCCGATCAGGAGTGCGACGACCATGCGGTATGGCTCGAGCTCGAATGGAAGCGACGTGGGCAGTGTGTAGCGGCGGATCGGAATGAAGAAGATCACGAGCAAGAGGAACGTCAGCAGCGATTGCCAGCGGATGATCCAGCTCCGCGCGGCGAAGAGCCACGTGCCCGCCGCAGCGAGCGCGGCGGCGAACGGGATCGGGACACCGGCCGCGATCGGCACCATCAGCAGCGCAACAGCAGCGCACGTGATCGCAGCAGCTTTCGGCGCCCACAGCGGCGATGCGCCGGGGACAGTCGTCACGTACTAGGCCGTGCGGCGGTTGGGAGGGGCGAACGCAGAAGCATCGGCGAGCTCGTCATCGGCGACTGCCTCCGGAGACCGCCCGCGTACCTGGGGCCGCAGGTTCTCCAGCACGAAGATGAGCCCGACCACCATGAACGCGATCGCCAGGAAGGTCGCGACCGGCCGGGTCTTCGACCGAGCCTTTGCAAGCACCGCCGGTTGGGGCTTGTTCAGGACCCTCAGAAGGACGCGCTGCGACTCGGGAATGCGACTGGCGGTCTGTTGATTCGTGACGTACGCGATGAGCGCCCTTGTCGCGCGCCGCGCAGTCTGCTTGGCCGCGTTGCCTGTCGTGGCGACACCGCTGACCTGCACGATCGGCAGCGCGATCGCGGTATTCGACGGCTGCGAGGGAACTGAAGCAAGGACGATACCGTCGAGCGGTCCCGAGCGCAGCATCGCCTGCTTTACCTGATCGCTCATCGCCAGGTTGGCGTAGAGCACGGCGTAAGAGGAAAAGCGCGAAGGATCCTGGTACACGGAGACGCTCTCGCCGTTCGGCAGCGGAGCGACCCGGTTGTAGAAGGACCGTCCCAGGGGAAAGCCGGATTGCGTGACGAAGAGAGTCGAGGTGCTGGTCCACGTCTCGCTCTGGCGATACGTCAGCTTCGGACTATTGTCCCACGCGACGCGCGCGACCGAGAGCGTTGCAAGCAAGAGCGCGAGGACCATCCCTGCTGCGGCCAGCAGCCTGAAACGCCAAAGAACTCGCATGTAGTTTGCGACGTCCATAGTTCCCCTCTCAGCAATCACCTATATCGGAGTCCGACCGTACCCCGCAGCGTACGGAATGGTCGCAGGACGCGCTACACGCCAAAGGACAAGGCAGGATTACGGAGACCCTAGTCCCTCGGCTAGGAACGGGGCCCGGGGACGGTAAGGACGGCTGGTGAGGGCTATCGTCAGAGGGTGTGCCACGACCGCGCATTGGTGGTGAGCGAGGGCGGCCAGCCAGTCCCGACCAGCTCCGAACGCAGCTCCACGTCAGCGCCGCTCGGGCCACCCGGCAGGAATGAGTTGTCCGGCGCGGCGATGTCCGGAGTTGCGTGGAAGGGAATGTCCCAGGTCATTTCCCAGGCCACGCGGTTCCTGCTTGCGATCGTCCTGACGCACCTCTTGACCCCAACGGAGTACGGGGTCGCCGGGATGGTGCTTGTCTTCGCCACGTTCGTCATCCCGTTCGCTGACCTCGGACTTGGGCCCGCGGTGGTGCAGCGGCGCACGCTGGCAGCGGAAGACATTACGACTCTCTTCTGGACGAGCATTGTCGCCGGCCTCTTCTTCACGAGCCTCGGCATCGGAGTCGCGAGCCTCGTGTCCCGCTTCTACGGCGTCGCCGAAGTCGCACCGCTGTTCGCTGCTCTGTCGACGAGTTTCATCATCACCGCCCTGGGCGCGACCCATCGTTCGCTGCTCGTGCGTGAGCTCCGATTCCGGAGCCTCGAGCTGAGGGTTGTTGCGGGTCTCGCCGTTGGTGCCCCTGCGGCAGTGGTCGTTGCTGCCATGGGTGGCGGAGCCTGGGCGTTGATCACGCTCGAGCTGTGTGCGGCGGTCACGTCCACGATCCTTCTGTGGGCGTTCGTCCCCTGGCGGCCGACTCTGTCGTACTCGTTCGCGAGCTTGCGTGATCTGGGGGGATTCGGGTTGAAGGTCCTCGGTGCACGGCTGTTCTCGGACCTCGCGCAGATCGGCGACAAGGTGATGATCGGTGGGTTCGTGGGTGCAGGCGCTCTCGGTGTGTACAGCCTCTCCTACAGCCTCGTTCTCGGCCCGATGACGCGAATCGTCGGTCCGATGCAGGAGGTGTTGTTCCCGACGATGTCTCGGATCCAAGACGAGCGTCAGCGGCTCGCCACGATCTGGTTGCGGGCGAACCGTGCTCTGGCTGCGCTTGTCTTTCCGGCCATGTTCGGGATCATCTTCGTGGCTCCGGAGTTCGTGACCGTTGCGCTCGGGGCGCGGTGGGAGGGCGCGACCCCGATCGTCCAGGTACTTGCGTGGGCTGGCCTGCTCCAGGCACTGCAGGGCTTGAACGCCGTGGCACTGCAAGCGCGGGACCGGGCAGGTCTCGTCTTACGGTTCACCGTTGCCGCCACGGTGGGGAGCCTCGTGGCGTTCGCCGCCGGCCTTCCTTGGGGCGCCCTCGGCGTAGCGGTCGCTTACGCGATCGCGACGACATTCCTCACGCCGGCGTTCATGTGGATCACCGCGCGAGAGCTGGGCGTGAGCTTCTCTGCGCTGTTTGGGAGTGTGGCAGGCGTTGCAACAGCCACGATCGGAATGGTGATAACCCTGTTCGCTGCTCGTTCGATGTCCTGGTTCGCTTCCGAGCCGCCGTCGGTGGGCCTCGCAACCTTGGTGATCGCCGGAGCAATCGTCTACCTGCTGCTCTTGAAGTTTTGGTGCCCGCAGGCCGTCGAGGACATCCAGGAGTTCACTGTCCGCCGCTTTCGTCCGTCGCGCTGAAGACGCGCGCTTCGCGGTCGGGTGCGAGCCTTGCGAAGGTTGGAGCGCCCTCGTACGGTGGATGAACAAGTCGTCTCTCCCTGATCTAGAGCCCTGTTCCTTTCTGCTGTTCATCCGTCTAGGCGGCGAAACGACGCTGTACCTCTCGTCCAGTTGCAACCTCGGGCGTTCGCATATAACTGTTCGAGCACATGAGGACATTGGTCACAGGAGGCGCCGGCTTCATCGGCGCACATCTCGTCTGCCGGCTCGCTGAGGCGGGGCGCGACATCGTCGTACTCGACTCCCTCGAGGACCAGGTGCATGAGGGGCGTTCTCCGACCCTGCCCGGCGGCGTCGACTTCGTTCGTGGCGACGTCGGTGACCCGGAGGCAGCGCAGCGCGCGCTCGAGGGTGTCGGAACCGTCGTCCACCTCGCAGCGCTCGTGGGCGTGGGCCAATCCATGTACGAGATCGACAGGTATGTACGCCGCAACTCGCTCGCGACGGCGACGTTTCTCGAGCAGGTGGTCGAGCGGCGCGACCAGATCGAGCGCGTGGTCGTCGCCTCGTCGATGTCGATCTACGGGGAGGGCGAGTACGAGTGCGCCGAACACGGCGCGGTTGCGCCGCCGCCACGGTCGGAAGAGCAACTCATCGCTCGCCGGTGGAGTTGCACGTGCCCGCACTGCGGGCGCGACGTCCGCTCGATCCCCACGCGCGAGAGCAAGCAATTGATCCCGACGTCGGTCTACGCAATCACCAAACGCGATCACGAAGAGCTCTGCCTGGTCACGGGCCGGGCCTACGGCATTCCGACCGTGGCGCTTCGCTTCTTCAACGCCTACGGTCCAGGTCAAGCGCTTTCGAATCCGTACACCGGCGTCGCCGTGATCTTCGCGTCGCGGTTGATGAACCGGCATCCGCCGGTGATCTTCGAGGACGGTGAACAGTCACGGGACTTCATTCACGTGAGCGACATCGTCGAGGGAATTGCGCTGGCGCTTGATGCTGCTCCGGCGGTCGACCAGACGATCAACCTCGGCACCGGTCGGCCGACGACGATCAACCAGATCGCAGACCTACTCGGGCAGGGCCTCGGGGTGGAGATCGAGCCTGCGCGGGTCGGCCAATTCCGCGCCGGCGACATTCGCGATTGCTATGCGGATGTCAGCCACGCGCGCAACCTCCTCGGATTCGAGGCACGGGTCACGCTCGACCGTGGCATGGACGAGCTGATCGCATGGCTCGGCGATCAAGAGGCGGTAGATCGCGTGGAGGCGGCGACGTCCGAGCTCGCAGCACGTGGGCTCGCGCGTTAGCGGCACGTGCACGATCTCGCCGTTATCGTCGTCTCGACGAACGAAGCCCACTGGCTCCGGCCATGCCTCTCGACGGTGTTCGGGCACGCGGGGGATCTTGCGCTCGACGTCGTCATCGCAGACAACCAGTCGACCGACGGGACGCGTGAGCTCGTCGAGTCGGAGTTTCCGGCGGCGCGGGTCGTCACGTGCGAGAACCATGGCTTCGCACACGCCAACAACCGCGGTTGGCTGAGCTGCGACGCGCGTTACGCGCTCTTCCTCAATCCTGACACCGAGATCGTCGAAGGGACGTTCGCGGAGCTCGTCGCTGCGCTCGACGCGCGTCCACAAGTTGGCCTCGCCGGCGTCCGACAGCTCACGGGCGACGGCGCCCTCTTCCCCACGATCCGACGGTTCCCCAGCGTCGTTCGCGCGGTTGCCGAGGCCCTCGGATCAGAGCGCTGGCCGTTACGGAACCGGTGGACGGGCGAACGCGAGCTGCGCATGGAGCTCTACGACCGCGAGATCGACTGCGACTGGACGTCAGGCTCGTTCATGCTTGCGCGGCGCGAGGCACTCCTCGCCGCCGGCGTGCTCGACGAGCGCTTCTTCATCTACGCCGAGGAGCCGGATCTCTGTTTGCGGATGAAGAAGGCGGGGTGGCGCGTCGTGCATCTCCCGACGATGACCATCGTCCACCACGCCGGCAAGGCAGGCTTGAGGCCCAAGATGACTGCCCAGGCCACCGTTGCACGGCTTCAGTACGGACGCAAGCACTTCGGGCGCCTTCATCGGGCTGCATTCTTTGGTGGGATCGGGCTGCGCCACGTGCTTCGTTTCGCGGCGGCTCACGGAAAGGACGCGCGGGTTCGACGTGAGGTAGCCCGCGCCGCCCTTGGGGTTCTGAGTGGGCGGGCGGCGCTGCCGTTCGGGCTACCGCCGGAGACCGCTCTGCGGGTCGATGAGGCCGTTGAGCCAGCCGCCGGCCCCGCGCCTGACGTGGGCGGATTGCCCTAGTGTCAGGCATGTCGCGCCGAGCGACGCTCGCGTGGAGATGCGGAGGAGCGTTTTGGGCAGTCCTCGAACGTCTCGCCTGATCCATTCACTTGCGTTCGAGCGATCCAGCGACACCAAGTGAGCTCGCCAAACCGCACGACCGCGATCGACGCGAGTACGTCTGCCAATCGCACGACATCCTCGCAGGCGAGGCGATCTAGCCTCGCGCGACTGTCGCCGTAGGTCAGCCAGCATTCTCTAGCTCGG
Organism: Gemmatimonadales bacterium; assembly: GCA_038208205.1. Classification (GTDB taxonomy): domain Bacteria; phylum Gemmatimonadota; class Gemmatimonadetes; order Gemmatimonadales; family Gemmatimonadaceae; genus AG11. The sequence continues at coordinate 6,911 of JBBQYZ010000082.1, forward strand.
AGGCTATTCACCAGGCCACTCCCTCGTTCGGGGGATACGTAAAGGCTCCGGGGCGCCGATCCCGTGCATTGCCGTGGCCGCCCCCCGTTCCCTGTCGTTACCGACCCGTGTGCGCTCGCACCGGCTCCGCTCTGCCCGCGTACTGCTTACGCCCGCATGTACCGCTGCGCTCGGCGCCGTCGGACTCCTTGCCCTTTCGGGTGTTTATGCAGCTGCGGGCGCGGCCTCAGTGCGGCGTCAGTTGGCTGCGGCTTCCGGGACGTCTGCCCAGAGCGTGGTCGATCGTCGAGCTCCGACCGTGCCGAAGTCGCTTCGCATCGACACGGCGACGTCGACCACCGCGACCGTTGCTTGGCGTGCCTCTGCCGACGCCGTCCGCGTCGCCGGCTACGAGGTGTACCTCGATCGAAACCGCCTCGGTGTCTCGAGGTCGACCTCCTTCAAGCTCACCTCGCTGGCTTGCAGCGCCACGTACGAGCTCGGTGTCCGAGCCGTCGACGGGGTCGGTAAGCGCTCGGCACGGGCGGCGACCTCGTTTTCGTCGGCGCCGTGTGCTGTTGTCCGCGCCCCCAAGGCGCCGACTAATCTCTACGTCGCGTCCCGGACTCTCGCGAGCATTGCGCTGTCATGGACTCCCGTGACCGGCGGCGTCGGTGTCGCCAAGTACCGGCTCTTCCGTGACGGCGTAAGCGTCGGGTCGACCGCCGGCACGAGCTATACCTTCCTCGGCATCTCCTGCGGCCGGGGGTACACACTTGGAGTCCAGGCGCTCGACGCGCGTGGAAGCGCTTCGCCCATCACCGCGACAGTTGCTGCCGCTCTCGCCTGTCCGGACGTGACCGCTCCGTCGCCTCCCGCCGCCCCGACCATCGTCGGCACGACGCCGACGGCGCTGTCGGTCTCGTGGTCCCCGGCGCGCGACGACGTCGGCGTCACTGGCTACCGCGTGTTCGTCGACGGCGCCGCCGTCGGCACGACACAGTCCACCTCGTTCACGATCAGCGGCCTCGGGTGCAACAGGAGCGTCTCGCTCGCAATCGACGCGTACGACGCTGCGGGCAACCGCTCTTCTGTGGTCACCCTCCACGGGACGACCGCCGGGTGCCCGAGCGCTACGCCTTCCAGCGCCTCGGCTGGCCCGCCTGCACCCACCGGCCTCGCCGTTACGGCCGCCGATGCGACGTCGATCACGACCTCCTGGAAGGCACCAACGGGCGGCGAGGTCGTCAGCTACACAGTTTCTCTGGACGGAAAGAGCGCGGGTGTGACGGCTCAGCGCTCGATGACGTTCCGGAATCTTGCCTGCCGCTCGAGCCACACAATCGGAGTCGCATCCTCCGACGCCACGGGCGCGAGTTCCCCTGCAACGACAATCGTCGCAGCGACGGCTGGTTGTCCGGATACAACGCCTCCGTCGGCTCCAACCGGGATCGCCCAGACCGGGTCGACCGAGACGACCTTCACGTTGTCATGGAAGGAGGCCGTCGATGGCGTCGGTGTCGTCGGCTACGGCCTGTATCGCGACGGCCTACTGCTGACGACGATTCCGTCGTTGACCTACACCTTGGGCAACTTGACCTGCGGTTCGACGATCTCCGCGGCGATCGACGCAGTCGACGCCGCCGGGAATCGGTCTGCGAAGGCTTTGTTCACGGGCGCGACATCTGCGTGCCCGCCGCCGCCTCCGCCTCCGCCTCCGCCCCCGCCGCTCCCACCGCCTCCGCTCCCACCGCCTCCGCCCCCGTCTCCGCCTCCGCCCCCACCGCCGCCGCCTCCTCCGCCGTCATCGGGCGATGCATCGGTCTTCGTGTCGCCGTCGGGTTCGGATGCGGGTGGGTGTTTGGTGTCGTCGCCGTGTCGGTCGTTTGATCGGGCGTATCGGGTGGCGCGGTCGGGTGATGTGGTTGAGGTGGCTGCTGGGTCGTATGGGTATCAGCGGTTGGTGTT
>JBBQYZ010000083.1:0-8823 GCA_038208205.1 Gemmatimonadales bacterium
CCGGCAGCTGTACGATGGGTACGGGTACGTGTACGGGTACGGGTACGGGTACGGGTACGGGTACGGGTACGGGTACGGGTACGGGTACGGGTACGGGTACGGGTACGGGTACGGGTACGGGTACGGGTACGGGTACGGGCACCGGATCGGGCTCGCGTCCGCCCCTCTGAGCAATCAGCACGAGGTCACACTGATGATCGGACGACACACCGGGTGCGTGATGACGCACCCGGTGCGCTCGGTCCCCGCGCGCGCCGCCAGGGCCTGCTGCAGGCTGATCCTCCTGCTGCTCCTCGCACCCGGCTGCTCCCCGTCTGACGAGTCGCGCGCCGCCACGGCGCAACAGAGCTCGGGTGACGTGTCCCGCCTTGCGATGCAGGCGGTAGGCGATTCGACCGTCTCGCCTGGCGACTCGAGCGCATCACCCGGCAGCGACTCGAGTGCGTCACTCGCCTCACCTGCATCGCCCGCGCTACGACCCCCGCGCCCCGTGATCGACACCAGCGGCCTGCACCTCGTCGTGTCGCTCGCCGATCGCGCGCTGCTGGTGCTCGATGGGCGCGATACACTTCGCGAGGCCAGCGTCGGCGTCGGGATGGACTCCACGATCACATATGAAGGCAAGGTCTGGAGATTCCAGACGCCGCGCGGCATACGCCGGGTAATCGACAAATCGGCGGACCCCAAGTGGGCGCCCCCCGAGTGGCACTACGTCGAGATGGCCCGGGCCCGCGGTCTGCGCCTCGTCCGCCTCCCCGCGGGCAAGGCCTACACGCTCGCCGACAGCAGCGAGATCGTGGTCCGCGAAGGCGATGTGGGGCTCGTTCGTCCCGGGGAGCCCTTCCGGCCCTTCGCCGAAGGCGAGGAGGTCATCTGGGACAGTACGCTCTACATCCCGCCGCTCGGCACCCGGCATCGACGAATCGCCGGTGAGCTCGGCCGCTTTCGACTCGACCTCGGCAACGGCTACCTGATGCACGGCACGCCATACGCCGAGTCGATTGGCCAGCGGAGCTCACACGGTTGCATCAGGCTCGCCGACGATGACATCGAGTGGCTGTTCCAGCACGTGCCGGTCGGGACACCCGTCGTCATCCGCTGACTCGCTCCAGCCAGAGCACCCAGCCTGAGCACGACCCACGCCTCGGCCGACGTCGTCGCGCGGCTACCTCCGTGTACCGGCGCCGCTGAAGACGAGTACCCGCACGGCTCACATCGCTATTGTGATACGGTGAGATCCGGCTGATCCGACCGCCGCACCGTGCGGCTCGCGAACAAAAATGACCCACCTGTCCCCCGTCGTCTTCGCCATCGCGTTCGCCGCGCTGGTCGTCGCGCTGACCGCGCTGGCGCGCCGGCTGCCCGTGCCCACGCCCATCCTGCAGGTGGGCGCCGGACTGCTGGTCGGGCTGGTGCCCGGGGTGGTGGTGCCGACGCTCGACCCGGACCTCGTGTTCTTCGTCTTTCTGCCCCCGGTACTCTGGGCAGCCGCGCTGTTCACGTCGCTGCGCGAGTTCAAGGCGAACATCCGTCCCATCAGCTACCTCTCGGTCGGCCTGGTGCTCGCCACTTCCGCCGCCGTCGCGATCGCCGCGCGCGCGCTCTTGCCCGGGCTGTCGTGGGCGGCCGCCGTCGCCCTTGGCGCCATCGTCTCTGCTCCCGACGCCGTGGCGGCCGCAGCGATCGTGTCGCGCCTGCCCGTGCCTCGGCGCGTGATCGCCGTGCTCGAGGGGGAGAGTCTGCTCAACGATGCATCGGCACTCGTGCTGTACCGCACCGCGGTCGCCGCGGCGGTGACGGGACAGTTCAGCTGGGGCGCGTCCATCGTGCGCTTCTTCATCGACGCGGGGGTTGGTGCACTGGTCGGGCTGCTCGTGGGGTGGCTCATCATTCGTGCGATGCGCTGGACGCGCGACGCGCTCGCCGAGACAGTGCTCACGATCGCTGGACCGTACGTCGCGTGGGTGGCAGCCGAGCGACTGCACGTCTCGGCCGTGCTGGCGTGCGTGGCCGGAGGACTGTACTTGCGGCAGCATCTCTCCACTGCCGTCGGGCCGATGTCGAGGCTCCAGACGCGGTCGATCTGGGACCTGCTCGTCTTCCTGCTCAACGCGATGATCTTCGTGCTGCTCGGCGTGCAGTTCACCGAGCTTCTGCCACGCGTTCCGGTCGGCTCGCTCGGCATCGGCGTCGTGATCGGCCTCGTCGCGATCGCCGTGCGGCTGATGTGGGTGCCGATCGTCACCGTGCTACCGCAGCAGATCCGCGGCGGACGTCGCGGGGAGCGCCCGCGACCTGACTGGAAGCCCACCTTTCTCGTCGCCTGGACGAGCATGCGCGGCATCGTGTCGCTGGCGTCGGCGCTGGCGCTCCCCCTGGTGCTCGAGAACGGGTTTCCCTTTCCCTACCGCACCGAGATCATCGTCATCGCGATGTGCGTGATCATGATGACGCTGGTGGTGCAGGGCCTGACGCTCGCGCCGATCATTCGCGCCTTCGACTTCGCACCGGAGGGTACCCACGCCGAGGAGGAGCGGCTCGCCCGCCTGGAAGCGGCGCGCCGGGGGGCCGAAGCGCTCGAGGACGCCTCGCGCGAGTCGTGGGTGGACCAGCGCGACGTGGACTGGCTGCGCGCCGAGCTGCGCGACCGGGTGCGACTGCGCGAGTTCCCCGGCGGGACCCCCGGTGGTCGCCGCCGCCTGCGCGCCACGATGATCGCCGCCGAGCGGCGCATGCTGGTCCGTCTACGCAACGAGGGCGCGATCTCGGACGAGGTCCTCCGCGAGCTGGAGCTGGAGCTCGACCTGGAGGCCGTGCGCGCTGGGTTGGGCGAGGCGCGATAACGGCCAGACGCCGCACGCATCTGCTCACCGACGACCTGTCGACCTACTTATTCTCCCGCCGACGGCGTGCTCGTCGCGCCTTCCTCCAGCCGCTCCGTGCGATCCAGCCGGTCGACGTCGATCGCCAGCACGCCGTCGGCCGCGCTCGCGAATACGCTCGCGAACTTCACGTCCCACCGCACCTCGTCCCACATGTAGGAGCCGCGCGTGGTCACGCGCGTGGAGAAGGTCTCTTCGTGACCGTTCACGAGCACGAGCAGCTCCGCCTCAGCCTCGCGCAGTCGGTCGGGTGTCATGCCGCGCATCGGGCTGTCGGCGGTGATGGGGTGCACGACTGTCCAGTGCAGGGTGAAGAACTCCACCGAGCTCCGCTCGAGCGCGAGCTGGTGAAAGATGCGCTCGCGCCGCCCATCCGCCTCCTCGAACATCGCGAGGTTGACGCGCACCTGCACGTCGCTCAACTCGCTCGGCTGTGCGTTCACGATCCGGAACATCAGCCCGCGTCCCCCCTCGTACGGCGCCACGACCGCCGACTCGCTGAACCTGATGCTCATGCGCGGGCGCGTGAGGCGGGCGATGATCAGTCCCCCGACCGCGACCAGGGTGAGAGGACCGACCAGCGCCTCCAAGACGTAGAGCCAGTGCGCGGTGGGCCCGGCCGCGTACATGCTTCCGGTGCCGACGGTGGTGAACACGCCGACGCTGAACGTCAGCGCGCGCAGGAACGAGTCGTCGAGCGCCAATCCCTGACCGCCCTGGAGCGCGTCGTCGCCAAGGGCGAGGTATGCCAGGGCGAAGCAGCCGTTGACGAGCAACAGCGCACCGATCAGCCAGGCGACGAACACCGGCCACGGCACACCGAGCGCGCTGAGATACAGGCGTGCCGTGCGCTGCGCGCCGAGTCCGTACTTCCGGCTGGTCGGGACGCCGTCGTGGGTGAGGAAGCGCCCGCGAACCCCCTGCGCGACGACCCGCCCGAATCCGAGGTCGGACTGGCTGCCCGTCGGGGCGGGGCCCGGTGGAAAGCCACCTTCGTCGAGCGGATCAGCGGTCACGTCAGTGCGGGTGTCGGGCGATGGACGAGCGGCTGGAACGACCTGATGATCCGCCGGGTGGAGACTCGACGCAAGCAACGAACGGCAGGAGCTGCGTCCGGTTCGGCACGACCGTTGCCCCTCACGTCGACATCACTCATGAGAGAGGACCGATGACCCAGGACAAGAGCTCCAACCTTCACACGCACGACGCCAGCGATCGCGCCCTGGACAAGCTCGCCACCGAAGAGCAGCAGGAGCAGCAGGATCGCAAGTCGGCTGGTGGCCCGCGGCACGACCCCACTGAGATCCGGCAGCACGACGACACCGGCCGCGACCGCCTGTTCGAGGACCGGCAGCAGCACGATGAGGCCGACAAGAATCAGGACAAGAACCGTTTGGCGCGCGACGTCCAGCGGCACGGCCACGACGTCGACGAACAGGTCCCCGACACCGGCAGTGGCCCCAGCGCGAAGCGGAAGAACTGACCGCGCTTCCGGACCGCGGCTAAGTGCGCATGTAGTGGCAGGTGTATCCACCAGGATTCTTGCGCAGGTAGTCCTGATGGTATCGCTCCCCACTGTACCAGGTAGAAGCCGGCTCGATCGAGGTGCTGATCGGCCGCTTCCACCGTCCCGAGGCGTCAACGCGCATCTTCACCCGTTCGGCGGTCTCCTTCTGCTCCGCCGTCTGGGGGAAGATCGCCGAGCGGTACTGCGTCCCGACGTCGTTGCCCTGTCGATTCAGGGTGGTGGGGTCGTGCAGCTTGAAGAACCACTGCTCGAGTAGCGTCTCGTAGCTCAGCACCATCGGATCGAAGGTGACTCGGATCGCCTCGGCGTGCCCCGACTTGCTGTCGTGCGTGTCGTCGTAGGTGGGATTCTCCAGCCAACCTCCCGTGTAGCCCACGTCCGTGTCGATCACGCCGGGGACGGCGCGGAGGATCTCCTCGACCCCCCAGAAGCAGCCGCCGGCGAGCACCGCGACCTCGGTCTTCTGTTCGGTGGCCACCGCTGTGCCACCCGCGTTGCCGCTCTTCTGTTCCGTGCTCATATGGTCCTCTCCATTGATCGTAACTCGTGCCGACTCCATCTCGGCAATTCGCGTGCGACGTGTGGTTCGGCGGTCGCGGCACGAGCGGTCAACCGCTCCGGCACTCCACGGGGCCATCGCTTGGCACGAGCGCTGAACCACTTCATCAATCCACACGGCAGCACCAGCCCGCGCGGAGTTCCGGACGGCGCAGGTGCCCGACTAGCTCTCGGACCGGTCCTGCACGAATCCGGGAGGCGGCGTGTCCCCCCATCCGTCGAGGCCGAGCCGCGATGCGGCGACGTACGCCGGCGCATCCCGCTCGAACCGGACCGCGCAGCTTCGCGAGCAGAAATAGTAGGTCTGCCCCTCGTGCTCGCGCGTGATCGCCCCTTCCGTCGCGATCGTCATCCCGCACACCGGGTCGATCGCCTGCTTCGTCAATGGCATGCGTCCTCCGTCGATTCGTTGTCCGACCACGGTGGGAAATTGCCGGGCGCGAGGGGGAATGGAAGAGCCCTCCGGTGCGGCTACTCGGCCGTCCTGGCGCTCCCGTACGACAGGAAGACGACCACGAGGATCAGCGCGCTCGTCAACCAGAAGAAGGTGCGGGCCGCGGGAAAGATGAACGCTCCGACGAAGATCAGCGCGCAACCGACGATGACCTCCACCAGCACATGCAGGCGGTACGGGACCACGCCGCGCCCGCCTCCGGGAAAGTGGGTCAGCAACGTCATGAGCAGATGCACCGCCGCGAGCGCGTACGAGAGCAGCGCCGCGCCTCCGGGGAGTCCGAACAGCAGGGGCGCCGCCGCAAAGAGGACGACGGTGCCGAAGTCCAACATGCGGTGCGCCGCGGGGGCGAGGGTGTTCATGGTGACTCCTGTGACGGGCGATTGGACGACGGAACCGCGCGATTGGCGTGACGACGCAGCATATCAGCGGGGAGTCTCGAGGGCCATCGCCGACGGCGAACGGCTGGCGACCCCTTGCCGCACCACTCAGATTGCCCGAGTGCCTCACTCCACCCGATCGAATGCCACCCGCGCCGCGTGCGGGTCCGGCCTGATGCTCCTTGCCCTCCTCGCCGCGTGCGCGACGCCGCGCACCGCGAGCGAGCCCGCCGGTTCGACTGCCGGCGCCTCTGCGGGGACCTCTGTCCGCGTCCTCGTCTACAACATCCACGCGGGCAAGGACGCGGCGGGCGTCGACAACCTCGCTGGTGTCGCCCAACTGGTACGCACCACAGGCGCGGACGTCGTGCTGCTCCAGGAAGTCGATCAGGGGACGCGGCGCTCGGGCGGCGTGGACCAGCCCGCGGTGCTCGCCGAGCGCACGGGCTACCATGTGGCATTCGGCAGCGCACTCGACTACGATGGCGGCCACTACGGCGTCGCGATCCTCTCGCGCTGGCGCATCGTGCGCGACACGCTCATCCACCTGCCGGTAGCGCCACCCCAGCAGCGCTCCGGCGGGTCGTACGAGCCGCGCGGCGCACTGCGTGTCGCCATCACCGCGCCGTCGGGCGAGCTCACGGTGCTCACCACGCATCTCGATGCCTCGGGCGACGACCGCTACCGTCGGCAGGAGGCAGCGATCATCGCGCGCCTCGTGGACGACGAGCGGCGCGCTGGACGCACGGTGTTCGCCGGCGGCGATTTCAACTCCACCCCGGAGAGTGCGGTCCAGGTGGGGCTGCGCGCCGCCGGACTGCGCGATGCGTGGACGGGGTGCGCCCTCGGCGACGGCTTCACCTTTCCCGACGACATCCCGGTGAAGCGGATCGACTACCTCTTCCTCACCGGCAGCGTGCGCTGCGCCGCCGCTCGCGTCGTCGAGACGCGGGTCTCCGACCACCGTCCGCTGCTCGTGGAGCTGGTCATCCCACCCGCGGCCCGCCGCGCCGAATGAGCACCACGCCACCGGCGCATGCCACGTCGGCCGGGCGCGGCCAGATGGCCGCGCTCTCGCTCGCCGCGCTCGGCGTGGTGTACGGGGACATCGGCACGAGCCCCATCTATGCCATGCGCGAATCGCTGCACGGCGCGCACGGCGTGACGCCGACACCCGACAACGTGCTCGGCATCCTGTCGCTCATCCTCTGGGCGCTGATCATCGTCATCTCGATCAAGTACCTCGTGTTCGTGCTGCGCGCCGACAACGGCGGGGAAGGGGGGATGATCGCCCTCACCGCCCTCGTCACCCCGGTGACGCCTGATGCGCGACGACACCGCCTGGTGCTCGTGCTGCTGGGCCTCTTCGGCGCCTCCCTTCTCTACGGCGACGGGATGATCACGCCGGCGATCTCGGTGCTCAGCGCCGTGGAGGGGCTCGAGGTGGTGACGCCCGTATTCACGCCATACGTGGTGCCGATCACGATCGTCATCCTGATCGGACTGTTCGCCGTGCAGAGCCGCGGCACGGCGCGCATCGGCTCCGTGTTCGGCCCGGTGATGCTCCTCTGGTTTCTCGTGCTCGCGCTGCTCGGCGCGACGCAGGTGGTGCAGCATCCTGAGGTGCTCGCCGCGGTGAATCCGCAGTACGGCGTCCGCTTCTTCGTGCAGAACGGATGGCACGGCTACCTCGTGCTCGGCTCCGTCTTTCTCGCCGTCACCGGCGGTGAGGCGCTCTATGCGGACATGGGACACTTCGGGCCTCGCCCGATCCGCCTCACCTGGTTCTGCTTCGTGCTTCCCGCGCTGGTGCTCAACTACTTCGGCCAGGGCGCGCTCGTGCTCTCCGATCCCGCGGCGGCCGAGCACCCCTTCTTCCGGCTCGCGCCGTCGTGGGCGGTGCTCCCGCTCGTGATCCTCACCGCGCTCGCCACGGTCATCGCGTCGCAGGCGGTGATCTCCGGCGCCTTCTCGCTCACGCGCCAGGCCGTGCAGCTGGGCTACCTGCCGCGCGTGGACATCGAGCACACCTCGGAGACGCAGGCCGGACAGATCTACATTCCCGGCCTCAACTGGGTGCTGATGATCGCGTGCATCGGCCTCGTGCTCGGCTTCCGTTCGTCGAGCCGGTTGGCGGCGGCGTACGGCGTCGCCGTCACCACGGACATGGTGTTCACGACGATCCTCTTCGCTGTCGTCGCGCGCAGCCGGTGGCGTTGGAGCCTGCCCGGCGTCGTCGCCCTGGCCGCCGGCTTCCTGGTTGTCGACGTCTCCTTCTGGGGCGCGAGCCTGCTCAAGATCCCGAGCGGCGGCTGGTTCCCGATCGTCATCGCCGCGATCGTGTTCACCGTCATGACGACCTGGAACAGGGGCCGCGCCATCCTCGCCGAGCGCATCGCCGAGCGGTCGATGCCGTTCGAGGAGTTCCTCGCCAGCCTCGAGTCCGCGCCCCCCGTCCGGGTACCCGGCACCGCGGTCTACCTCGCGCGCGACCCGGCCATGGTACCGCACGCGCTCGTGCAGAACGTGAAGCACAATCACGTCCTGCACGAGCGCGTCGTGCTGCTGGCGCTCCTCACCGAAGGGACGGCGCGCATCGACGACGCGGAGCGGGTGCAGATGGAGCCGATCGGTGGCAACGTGTTCCGGGTCGTCGCGCGCCACGGCTTCGCCGAGGACCCCACGGTGCCCCGCGTCATCGAGCAGCTCGCCACTGTCGGCTTCGACATCGATGCGGCGACGAGCACCTTCTTCCTTGGACGCGAGACGCTCCTCGTGACCAACCGACCCGGCATGGCGCGCTGGCGCGAATCGCTGTTCGCCGTGCTGGCACGCAACGCGCGCCGTGCGACCAAGTTCTTCTGCTTGCCCCCCGAGCGTGTGGTCGAGATGGGAGCGCAGATCGAGCTGTGAGGCGAACGTGACTGTCCTTCCCCTGCACGCAGCGCGGTGCCCGACGATCGCGCGCGACGGCCGCTGCGTCCGGCCGCTACCGTTCGTCCTCCTTGTCGTTCTCGTCCT
>JBBQYZ010000084.1:0-8631 GCA_038208205.1 Gemmatimonadales bacterium
CCACCGTTGCCACTCGCCGATGCGCGAGATGGAGGTGCTGCGCGACCAGCTCCTCGCCGCCCTCGCCGCCGACCCCACACTTCGCCCGCACGACGTCCTCCTCCTCCTCACCGACGTCCCGCTCTACGCCCCCTTCGTCGAGGCCGTGTTCGGGGTCGGCGAGGCGGGCCTTCCTTATATACCGCACAGGATCGCCGACCGGCCCATCGTCCAGGAGTCCCGCCTCGCCGACGCGGCACTCAGGATCCTGCGCCTCGTCGGCGCGCGCTGGACGGCGGCGGAGGTGATCGAGCTGCTCGACCTGCCTCCCGTGCAGCGCGCCGCCGGCATCGGGGACGGCGCCAACGAGAGCATCCTCCGCTGGATCATCGACACCCGCATCCGGTGGGGCCGCGACGGCGCGATGCGTGGCGAGATCTTCGGGCTGCCGAAGATCGAGGCGAACAGTTGGCGCGCCGGCATCGACCGGCTGCTGATGGGCTACGCCACGGGGCCGATGAACGACCTCGTCGCCGACGTCCTCCCACACGCCGGTCACACGATCGGCGACCCCGCGACGCTCGGCGCCTTTGCACGCTTCATCGACTGTCTGTTCGACACGCTCACCGACTGGCGCACCGCGCGCCCGCTTGCCGAGTGGGCGAGCGCGCTGCGCGGGGCGCTCACCGCGCTGCTCTCACCCGACGACGAGGACGAGGAGCGCGAGCTCGACGCCGTCCTCGACACGGTTGACACGCTCGCCGACCTCGACCTCGACGCCGAGCGCGCTCGCCCGGTTGAGCTCCCGGTGGTGCGCGATTGGCTCGAGCAGCGGCTCGGCGACGAGACGGTGTCGTCGGGCTACCTCACCGGTGGGATGACTGTCTGTGCGCTCACCCCGATGCGCGTCGTGCCGCATCGCATCGTCGCCATCGCCGGCCTCGACGACGCCACCTTTCCGCGACGCCATCAGCGCCCCGCCTTCGATATGATGGCGGCGACGGTGCGTGACGGCGATCGCAACCGGCGCGCCGACGACCGGCAGCTCTTCCTCGACACGCTTCTCGCCGCCGAGAACCGGCTCATCCTCACCTACGTCGCGCGGTCGGCGAAGACGAACGCCGAGCGTGCCGCGTCGGTGGTGGTCGCCGAGCTGCTCGATGTGGTGGACCGGAGCTTCCTGCACCCGGAGCTCGACGCCCGCGGCTATCGGCGCTGCGCGCGCGAGCTGGTCGAGGTCGAGCACCGGCTGCAGCCGTTCAGTCCCGCGTATTTCTCGGGCCCCTCGAACGGGGACGGCGCATCGCCGCGCCTGTTCAGCTACTCGCGCGTCAACGCACGGGCACTCGCCGCCGCCTCGGTCGGTGATCGCGCCGGCGGCCTGCCGTTCGTCACCGGTGCGATCGACTCGCCAGTCGTCGTCGCCGGCGGTGCACGCGAGGTCAGGCTCGAGGATCTCATCGCCTGCTGGAGCAACCCGAGCCGCTTCTTCTGCCACCACGCGCTCGGCATTCGTCTACCCGGTGAGAACGACCCGCTCGACGACTGCGAGCCGATGACGGTGAACCGGCTCGACGAGTATCTCGTGCACGACACGATGCTGGGTCGGCACCTCGCCGGCGGCCGCACCGTCGAGCGAGAGCGCATCGAGGCGGTCGCGCTCGGCCATCTTCCGTCGGGCGCCCTCGCCGGCGTCTGGTTCGACCATCTGTCGGACGAGATCACCGCGCTCCTGGACTCGGTCGGCAGTCCCGAGTTCCACGAGCCCGTCGCGATCGCCGTGCGCGGCGCCACCTGGACGCTCGTCGGGCGGGTCGACGGCGTCACCGGCGACGGACGACTCCAGGTGCGGCCGGCGGCCTGCAAACCGAAGGATCGCATCATCGCCTGGATCACGCATCTCGCGCTCACCGCGCAGCACGGACCGGTCTGCACCGATCTGATCGCCACCGATGCACGGTGGCGGTTCGCCGCGATCGCCGAGCCGATGCCGCTGCTCGATGCGCTGATCGAGGGGTATCGCGCCACGCTGCGCGAGCCGCTGCCCTTCTTCACCCAAGCGAGCTTCAAGTACGCCGACCAGACACTCGAGTTCGAGCGCGCCGAAGCGAGCGGGAAGCCGTCGCGCCGCAGCAAGTCGCCAATCGACTGTGCGCGTGAGGCTTTCAACGGCAACGAATTCGGCGAGTTCAAGTCCGGCGACCGCAACGATCTTCACGTCGCCCTCGCCTGGCGCGGACGCGACCCGCTCGTCGAGTCGCTGCCGTCGTTCGAGCGCTGGAGCATGGCCTTCTGGCGGCCCGCCCTCGGCGCGCTGGCGAAGCCCGAGTGAGCAGTGCGACCACGAGACGTCGCGCGCTCGCCGACGCTGTCCCATTCGATCCGGCCACCGTCTCGCTCGAGCCGGGCATCTCGCTCGTCGAGGCGAGCGCCGGCACGGGCAAGACCTTCTCCATCACCCAGCTCGTCCTCCGGCTGCTGCTCGATCGCCGCCCCGACGGCAAGTATCGCGTGCGCGGCATCGGCAGCATCCTCGTCGTCACCTTCACCAACGCCGCGACCGACGAGCTGATCACCCGCGTGCGCGCCGCGCTCCGCGAGGCGACCGATGTCTTCACTGGCGTCGTCACCGAGCGATCAGAGAAGAACGAGAGCCTGTTCGCCCTGCGCTCCCAGTACGGTGTGAGCGAGACGCCGAGGCTGCGCGAGGCGCTCGCGTCGCTCGACCAGCTCGCGATCTTCACCATCCACGGCTTCTGCAAGCGGGTGCTCGAGGAGAGCGCACTCGAGAGCGGCACCCCGTTCAACGCGCGCTTCATCGAGGACGACGCGCTGCTGATCGAGCGCATCGCCCAGGACTGGTGGCGGCGCACGATGTACGAGGACGCCGAGCTGGCGCATCTCGCGGTGCATCGCGGCTGGTCGCACGACGCATACCTGAAAGATCTCGGCAAGTGGCAGCGTCTGCCGAAGACGGTGATCGATCCGGACCTCGACCTCGCGGCCACTCGCCGCAAGCTGACGAGCGCGGTGAAGAAGTTCGCGCGGGTGTGGGATCACGAGTCAGCCCGCGCCTTTCTCAACGGACTCCCCTGGCGCGCCAACGCTCCACTGCTCGACGCCGGCGCCCGCGCCCAAGTCCTGAAAGCTGGCGACGCGCTCGCCACCGGCAATCTCGCGGGGGGCATGCGCCTGGTCGAGCAGTGCACGACCGCGGCGATTCGCGATGACAAGACCGGCATCAAGATCAAGCCCGCCGACAAGTTCGCCTCGGTCGACGACCAACCATTCGTCGCGGCCTGCGACGCGATCGACGCCCTGCTCGGCGACACCGAGCTGGCCCTGCGCGTGTCCTGCCTGCGCGACGTACGACACCGCTTCGACGACGAGAAGCGGCGCCGCCACCTGCTCGGCTTCGACGACCTCCTCCGCCGGCTCGACGCCGCCCTCGACGCTGGCGGACAGGATGGGCACCTCGCCAGCGCGATCCGCGCCTGCTACGACGCTGCCTTGATCGACGAGTTCCAGGACACCGACCCCTTCCAGTTCCCCATCTTCCGCACCGCCTTCGCCGGCCGGCCGCTCTTCCTGATCGGCGATCCCAAGCAGGCGATCTTCGCCTTCCGTGGCGCCGATCTCTTCGCCTACATGGACGCTGCCAGCAAGGCCGAGCGCACTTACACGCTCGGCAGCAACTGGCGCAGCACCGATCGCCTGGTGAGCGCCGTCAACGCGCTGTTCCAGCATCGCCCGTCGGCCTTCCTCTACGCCGATATCGGCTTCGCACCGGCGACGGCGGCCACCGAGCGCGCCGATCCACTGCTGGCCGACGGCCAGGGCGCGCTCCGCTGGTGGCTCATGCCGCCCGAGCAGGACAAGCCGCTCGGCAAGGGCGAGGCCGAGCGCCGCGTGGAGCGCGCCCTGACGCGGGAAGTCGTCGCGCTGCTCACCCCGACCACCGGACGTGCCGCACTGCGTCCGGGGCAGATCGCCGTCCTGGTCAGGAGCGGCTACGAGGGCATCGCCACGCAACGTGCGCTGCGACGGGTCGGCGTTCCCTGCATCGTCTCGGGGCTCGCCGACATCCTCCATTCGCGCGAGCTGCTCGACCTCGAGTGGGTGCTCCGCGCCGTCCTCGCCGCTGGCGACGCGCGCGGAGTGCGCGCTGCGCTCTCCACCGAGCTGTGGGGAATGGACGCCGCCGCAATCCATCGTCTCTCACTCCCCGAGCACGAGCGTGAGTGGGAAGCGATCATCGACCGACTGGTCGCGTGGCGCGACGAGTGGACGCGCTTCGGCTTCATGCGCATGGTGCAGACGATGCTCGGCGCACTCCGGGCCTCCGAGCGCCTCCTCTCGTTCGAGGACGGCGAGCGACGCCTCACGAACCTGCGGCACGCCGTCGAGCTGTTGCACACGGTGACCAGCGAGGAGCGTCTCTCGCCGGAAGGGTTGCTGCTCTGGATCGCCCGCACTCGTGCGACGGGCGAGGAGAAAGCCGAGCGCACCGAGCTTCGGCTGGAGAGCGATGCCGACGCGGTGCAGATCGCCACCATTCACAAGAGCAAGGGCCTCGAGTACGACGTCGTCTTCTGTCCGAGCCTCTGGACGACTCGACGCACCACCGCCGATGAGCCAGTGCTCGTGCATCTCGACGACAGGTCGGTCGTGTTCGATCACGGCTCGCGCGATCGCGAGGCGCGCGGCCGGCTCGCCGCCGCCGAGGAGCTGGCCGAGGAGCTGCGGCTCCTCTACGTGGCGCTCACGCGCGCTCGGCTGCGCTGCTACGTCGCCTGGGGCGCTGTGACCAACAGCGGGACCAGGATCAACTCGGGTCACACCGCGCTCGGCTACCTCCTGCGCTCGGCGACGCACACCGGATCGCCGGAAGAGCTGGCTCGATCGGTGCCCGCCGCCTTCGATGGCGAGCTCGCGCAGTTCGGCGAATCGCTGCGCGCGCTCGTTGCGGCGAGCGCCGGTGCCATGACCATCGAGATTCTGGCCGCCGAGGCGGAGCCGGCGCCTTCGTGGGCGGGCGCGGGTCTGGCGCGCGTCGCTCCCGTGCATCGCACCGATCTGCCGACGCCGGCGACGCTCTGTAGCTGGCGTATCTCCAGCTTCACGTCGCTCACCGCCGGCCACCAGACCGACGACCCACGCGACCTGTCCGACACCGGCGCCGAGCAGCCGGTCAGGGGTCCGACCCTCGACCCCGCCGACTTCCTCGCCTTTCCCGCTGGTCGGCACGCTGGCGTGGCGCTGCACGAGCTGTTCGAGCGGATCGACTTCGCCGCCCCCGCGGCGGACGTGCGAGCATCGGCCACGGATATCCTTCACCGCGCGCGCCTCGGTGAACCGGTGGAGCGCGTGACGGCGGTGGTGTCGATGGCGGAGCGGGTCCTGTGTTCGCTGCTTCCCGAACAGAGCTTCGCCCTGCGTGACATCCCGCGCGCCCGCACCCTGCGCGAGTGGCAGTTCCATCTTCCCCTCGGCACCGTCGATCGCGGCACCCTGGCCGGGCTCTTCGCCGCCCACGGCGGCGACCTGGCGCAGCGGTACGTGCCCGCCCTGCGTCAGCTGTCTCCGGAGGGATGCGACGGATTCCTCACCGGCGTCGTCGATCTCGCCTTCGAGCGCGACGGCCGCTGGTACGTGCTGGACTGGAAGTCGAATCATCTCGGGTACGAGCCTGCACTCTACGAGCGCGATGCGCTCGAGCGCGAGATGTTCGGCAGCCACTACGTGCTGCAGTACCATCTCTACATCACCGCACTCCACCGCTTCCTGCGCCGGCGCGTCCCCGACTACGACTACGAACGCTGCATCGGCGGTGCCTGGTACGCCTTCCTGCGCGGCATCGACGGCAGTGCGCGCGGCTGGTTCCACGACCGGCCGCCGCGCGCGTTGATCGATGCACTCGACGCGCTGATGGACGGTGTGCCGACCGGCGCGGCCCGCGAGACCCGCGTATGAAGCGGCTCTCCGCGCTGGTGGAGTCGGGCGATCTCTCGCCGATCGACGCCGAGCTGGGTGGCCTGCTCACGCGCCGCGCCGCCGCCTCGCTCGGCACGGTCGGTGACGCGCGCCTGATCGGTCTCGCCGGTGCGATGCTGAGCGCCGAGCGTGGGCGAGGACACAGCTGCCTCGATCTTGCCGCGCTCTGCGCCGGTGTCGCACCGTACGGGGAGGCCGTCGGCGCCGAGCTCCCCGACGTCGCCGGTTGGCGAGCCTTGCTCGGACGGAGTGGCCTCTGTGGCGACGGAAGCGTGGCGTCGCCGCTCGTGATCGATGGCGAGCGTCTCTATCTCTACCGCTATCACGCCGCCGAATGCCGGCTCGCCGGCGCGATGCGGGCGCGGCACGCTGCACCCGGGCGAGTCGAGGCACCGGACCCTGCGACCGTCGCGCTCTTCCGGCGGCTGTTCCCCGCGCGCTCCACCGAGCCGACCGATCGGCAGGCGCTCGCCGCCGCTGCCGCGATGCGAGGCGGGCTCACGGTCATCACCGGCGGGCCGGGCACCGGCAAGACGACCACCGTCGCCAAGGTGCTGGCGCTCCTCCTCCAGCGTGAGCCCGATCTCCGCGTGGCGCTCGCTGCACCAACGGGCAAGGCCGCGGCGCGGCTCGCCGAGTCCATTCGGGCCGGCCTAGCAAACCTCGGGCTCGACGCCGCACTGAGCGCGCGCATCCCCACCACGGGGCGCACCTTCCATCGGCTACTGGGCTATCGTCCCTGGAACGACGAGTTCGCGCACGGACCGAGCGCCCCGCTCGCCGACGACGTCGTCATCGTGGACGAGGCGTCGATGGTGGACGTGCTGATGATGGACGCTCTCTTCGCCGCGCTGCGGCCGTCCACTCGCGTGATCCTTCTCGGTGACCAGGACCAGCTCGCGAGCGTGGACACCGGCTTCGTGCTCGGCGACGTCTGTCGCGCCGCCGACGCCTGCGGCGATCGTCATGGGAGTGAGCTCGCCGCCTGGCACGAGCGGCTGAGCGGCCAGCGCGTCGAGGCCGGCGCCGATCCCGTCTCGCGGCGCGACACCGTGATCCGACTCACCCGCTCCTACCGGTTCGACAGCCGCCCGGGCATCGCGACGCTCGCTGAAGCGATTCGTGCCGGCGACGAGAGCGCGATGCTCGCGGTCCTCGCCGATACGTCGCTCGCCGACGTGTGCCGGCACGAGCCGAAGGGATCGATCGCCACGCTCCTCGCGCCGATCGAATCGTCCATCGACCGGTATCTCGCGGCGGCGACGCCCGACGACGCGCTCGCGAGCTTCGGTGCGTTTCGCGTGCTGTGCGCCGTGCGCGAGGGGCGCACCGGCGTGGCGGGGTTGAACGTGCGGATCGAGGAATGGCTGCGCGCCCGTGGCGTGCAGACCCGGGCGCGGTGGTATCACGGCAAGCCCGTGCTCGTGACCGCGAACGATCCGTCCACCGGTCTGTACAACGGCGACGTCGGCGTCGCGCTGATCGAGGGAGGCCACGCCAGGATCTGGTTCCACGATGCCGAGGGACGCGCGCGCCCCGTTCCCCCCGCTCGCCTGCCGGCGCACGACACGGCGTGGGCGATGACCGTGCACAAGGCCCAGGGCTCGGAGTTCGAGCACGTGGTGCTCGTCCTGCCCGAGGAGGACGTCGCGGTGCTGACGCGCGAGCTGCTCTACACCGCCGTCACCCGGGCGAGCCGGCGCGTGGACATCTTCGGCACCGTCGACATCGTGCGACAGTCGATGTCCCGAACGACGCGACGGGCGTCGGGGCTGGCTGAGAGGTTGGGGGCGTGAACTGTGGACGGGGCGGCAACCCCACCCCTCTCACCCTGCAGCGGGTGGTGAAGAGGGTGGCGAGAATTAATACCACCCCGCCGCTCAAGGTCGGCGCGAAGCGCTTCTCACTTTCCGCGGCGCGAATGTCGGGCGGAGACGATGCGCGCCGCGTCACGTACCCCGGCCTGGCGGGCCGCCTCTTGTGCCGGGTCCTTACGCGAACTAATGTTTGCTCCCGCGCCGACGAGGGTAGCGTATCATCATCGCCCAAGGTCATGGGCCGCTGACCCGCGGAGCGGGATCGCAGGCGCACGACACGGTGAGCGGAACGCTGGGGTCGCAGCCCGGAGCATCGGAGCGCGACGGATTTTTTCGAGGCTCGGCCAGATGGCCGAGCCTCATGCTTCCACCTTCGTCCACGAGGTTCGCGCCATGTTTTCCCGCTCCGCCGTCCTGGCCTTTCTGGCCATCGGCACCCTCGGTGCCTGTCAGGCCGACACCCTGCCTCTCCCGGCGCCCACCGCTCCCCGCCTCGCGGTGACACCGGGCGGCGAGACGCGGTGGGCCATCGTGTTCAACCAGCCGAACGGGCTGCCGCAGAACGTCGAGAAGCTCGTCGCCGCCGCGGGCGGGACGCTCACCGGACGCCTGGAGGAGATCGGGGCGATCACGGCGACGTCGGCGGACCCGAACTTCGCCGCGGCGATCGCCGGCAACGCGCAGGTCAAGTTCGTCAGCGAGGACATCGAGGTGCAGATGATCCCGCGCGGCGAAGGCGGGTCGCAGGACATCACCGCCGCCGAGCTGGCGATCAGCGCGCGCGAGAACGGCGAGCCTGGACCGGCGGAGCCGGCCGGCGCCGACCCGCAGCCCGGCACCG
>JBBQYZ010000085.1:0-8611 GCA_038208205.1 Gemmatimonadales bacterium
TTCTGCAACTGCGCCGTCGCCTCGCGCAGCTTCTGCACCCGCTGCGCCATCGCGCGCTGCTCGCCAGCGAGCGCGCGCGCCTGCTCGGCGCCGTCGTAGCTCATCGGGCCCCTGGGCGGAGTGGCCGCGGCGGATGTGCTCGGCGACGATCCGGCGCTGGTTCCCTGCCGCGCCTGTGCCCGCGCCGCCTCGTCGGTGCGCTGCGCGAGCGAGCGCTGCGCCGC
Organism: Gemmatimonadales bacterium; assembly: GCA_038208205.1. Taxonomy (GTDB): domain Bacteria; phylum Gemmatimonadota; class Gemmatimonadetes; order Gemmatimonadales; family Gemmatimonadaceae; genus AG11. The sequence goes on from JBBQYZ010000085.1 coordinate 225, forward strand.
GACCATCGCCCGTGCTTCCTTCACGGTAGAGTCGCCGAGGGCGCGCGCTACTCCGCGCTGCTCCTCCGTCGTGGCGCGGCGGATCACGAGCTCGCGACTCACCCCGCGCTGCCGCCAGGGAGAGTTGTCGACCGCTTCGGCGCGCACGCGAATCGCGCCGCCGGGCGGCAGGCGCAGTGCGGCGACGTCGAGCGACGCGCCACCTGCCCAGCTCGTGCCGACATTGGCCGCTACCTCCCGCTCCTGCCCAGACTCCGTGCCGAGCATCAGTGTGAGCGACACGTTCGCGACGCCGTGGTCGTCGGTCGCGGTGAGGGAGAGCGCCACCTGATCGACCGCCGCGAGGATCGTGTCGGCCGCCGGCGCCACGATCGCGATGCGCGGTGCCGAATCGGGGAGCACGTCGAGCTCCAGAATGGACGGGAGATCGGGTACCGGACCGCCGGGGCCGATGGCAGACCAGCGCAGCTGCATCGAACGATCGGCGGTCAGACGGCCAGCGAAGGTGTGCGCGCTCGTCGAGAGGGCGAACGCTTCGCGGGACCCGTCCATCAGTGTCACCGTGGAGAGCGGTACCGACGCGCGTCCCCTCACGGTGATGACGGTACCACGCGGCACCCGCAGCGGCTCCCCGGCCGCCAGCGATTCCGACGCGCGAGACAGGTAGGCGGGATAGTCGGCGCGCAGCGACAGCGCGCCCACGAACGGTCGGTCGGCCGCGTGGACCATCACGCTGTCGCTGGTCGCGCGGCCATCCGAGGCGACGAGGCGCAGGTCGCCGCGCAGCGCGTCGAGCGTCCAGTGCGCGGTGCCGGTTCGAGGATTCACGACGAGCGTGTCGCTTCGCCATGCGTCCCCCGTCTCCCGGCGCGCGAGCACCACGTGCGTGCGGCCCGGCGCGCGCACCAGCACGCGAAGCGGCGCGCCGCGGAGCATCTCGCCCGGCGCTCCCTCGATCCGCGGGCGCTCGAGCAGTGCGCCGCGCCAGGCGTCGATCGGCTGCATCAGCGCGCGAAGCCCATCGCCGAAGGCCGGTGACGCCGTGAGCAGCACGACCACCCCAGCGGCGGCAACGCCGGCACCAGCCGCCGCCCGTCGCGAGCTGCCGCGCCTCAGCGCGGGTGCCAGGGGTGCGTCGCTCGGCAGCGACGCGCGGGCCGCATGTGCGGCGCGGGCGGCGAGCGCACCCGTTCCTTCCAGCTCGATGGCCCCCACGAGCAATCCGCGCCGCATGCCCTGCTCGCGCTCGATCGTTTCCGCCACGTGGGCGCGCGAGCCACTGCGGAGCATTCGTCGCCGCGTGTGGAGCGTCACGACCGCGAGCACGGCCGCGACGATCGCCCACACGAGGAAGGGGAGCAGCCGTGGAAGCGTCAGCCAGCGTGCGCCGCCAAGGACCACTGAGGCGAGCGCGAGCACCAAAGCGGAGACGCCGATCCCGGCGAGCAGCGCGAACACCACCTCCGCTCGGCGAAGGTGTCGCCGCTCCCGCTCCACGAGCGAGGCGATCGTCACGGGAGAGGCCGACTGGTGACCGCGTACACGTACAGGTTCACGCCCATCCGCAGCGCCGCCTCGTGGAGGGCGGCCGGGTCGCGATACGTCTCCGGATCTTCCCACCCGTTCCCGAGGTCGCTCGAATACGAGTAGTACACGGCGAGGCGGTCGCCGAGAAAGATTCCGTACCCGCGTGCCGGCTTGCCATCGTGCTCGTGCACCTTCGGCAGGCCCTTCGGCAAGTCGTAGACGACGTGATAGACGGGATGCGAGAGCGGCACGTCCACGAGCTCCCGGTCCGGGAAGACGCGCTTCATCTCCCGGCGGAAGCTCTCGTCGAGGCCGTAGTTGTCGTCGGCGTGGAGAAAGCCGCCGCGCACCAGGTACTCGCGCAGCCGCACGACCTCCGCGTCGCTCAGCGCCACGTTCCCGTGCCCTGTCATGTGAAGGAACGGGTAGTCCCACAACCGCTCGTCCATCAGGGTGACGCGCGCCTCAGAGCGCTCGACCGGGAAGGAGGTGCGTTCGCGAATCGCGGCGAGCAGGTTGGGGAGGCTCGACGGATTCGCGTACCAATCGCCGCCACCGTCGTATTGCAGGCGCGCAATGGTGAGTCGAGGCGACTGCCGCGCACCGGTGGCGAGCAGCAACGCCGGCAGAGCCAGCGCCGCGAGGACGGAGCGACGGAGCGGCGCGCGCCTGGTCATTCGTGCGCCAGGCGGTAGGCGAGATTGCGCGGCGCCCCGAGCTCGGTGCTCAATGACACGGCAATCTCGCGCGCACTGCTGCCCTCCGCACGCAACTCGGCCGCTCGGGCACGAAGCACTTCCTCGCTCGCGCTCTCGGGAACGGCGCCGCCGGCGATCACGATCACTACCTCTCCGCGTGGGGGGACATCGACGTAATACGCCGCCAGCTCGCTCACCGTTCCGCGGCGCACCTCCTCGAACTGCTTGGTCAGCTCGCGCGCCACGACGGCCGCCCGATCGCCCATTCCCGCAGTGGCGAGCTCGGCCAGCGTGTCGCCCACGCGGGCTGGCGCCTCATACACCACGGAGGCGTGTCGCCGGCCGGCGATCTCGGCCAGCGCATCGCGTCGGTCGCCGCCGCGGCGGGGCAGGAAGCCGAAGAAGGTGAACCGATCGGCGTCCAGCCCCGAGGCGACGAGCGCGGCGAGCACCGCCGACGCGCCAGGCACCGGGGAGACCGGCACTCCCGCCGCGATCGCGGCATGCACCAGGCGAGCACCCGGGTCGGAGAGCAGCGGGGTACCGGCATCCGACACGAGCGCCATGCTCTCGCCGGCCATGAGCCGAGCGACGAGTCCCGGCGTCGACTTCGCCTCATTGTGCTCGTGGTACGCCACGAGCGGCGTGGCGATCTCGTATCGCTTCATCAGGTTGAGCGTGTGCCGCGTGTCCTCCGCCAGCACCACCCCCACGGCGCGCAGCGTCTCGACCGCGCGGAAAGAAAAATCCCCCATGTTTCCGATGGGGGTGCTCACGACATAGAGGGTGCCGGGCGCGTCGCCCGTCACGTGACCTTCCAGGCGATCTGCTCGATCAGACCCGCACTCTGGAACAGGTGTCGCCGCTCGTGCATCAGCTCACGAAGCATGGCGGAGGGGCCGCTCCCCTCCTGATCGCTCGCCGTCCACAGCAGCTCGTTGACCAGGGCGGCCACGCCAGCCGTGAGGGCCTCCGCGTTGGCGACGACGGCGCGTGACGCGCGTCCGCTGAACGAGATCCCTTCCAGGGCCGGGTGGGCGCCGAGCAGGTTCTGTCGTGCGTGCTCGGCGATCGCCGGCGCGCTCTCTCGGCCCTCCGACACGAGGCGCAGGACGAGCGACGTGAGGAGGTCGCGGTACGCCTGGACGAGGCTCGTTGGCGCCTGGACGGGCAGCGACGCGGGTTTGCCCCACCGCCGCACGGCCACGCGCAACGCTCGCCGCTCGGCGTCGAACAGGCGGCCCACACGATCGACGAGCGAGCCGCCCTGCATTCCGGCCATGTAGGCCGTCTGGACGGTGCCGTTCTCGAAGAGGAGGTAGTTCACGTGCCCCTCCGGCGCGATCTCGACCATGCCGTCGAAGGTCGCCGCCATCAGATACGGAAAGAGCGACGTCGGATCGGTGGCGCGCAGCTCGGGGGGCCAGGGTTCAGGCGCCAGGGTCTGGGACGCGTACATGCACGCCAGCTGCTCGTCGTCGGCTTCGTGGAAGCAGATCTCTCCGTACTCGGGTTCCGTCGGCACCTTCTCGATCGCCGCTCCGATCGCGATCGGCTGAAACGCCTTGCCGTCGTGGATGCACGCGTTGACCAGCTCTCCCCGCTGCAGGTACAGCACCAGGAACTCCTCGGGCAGCCAGATCGCCACGTAGCCCGACACGCGCGCGCTCCGATCGCGCTTGGCGTCACCAAGCAGATTCTTGAGGTGGACGTAGGCGAGGCGCGTGCGCGGCAGGAGCACGCGCGTGCAGGGGTACCGGAGGCCGGCGACGGTCGAGGGCATCGCGAAAAAAGGAGGGGCGGGACGACGATCGTCGTCCCGCCCCAATGTGGGCCGCGTGCCGAGGCCGTGCAACGGCCGCGGCTGCCACAGGCGGCTCGGTGCGGCTCCGCGTCGTTACGCCACGTGCTGCTTGAACTTCGCCTCGATTGCCTGCCGCGGCTGCGCGCCGACGATCTGGTCCACCACCTTGCCGTCCTTGAAGAAGAGCAGCATCGGAATGGAACGCACGTTGAACTTCGTGGCTGTCTTGATGTTCGCGTCCACGTCGAGCTTCGTCACCTTCACCTGACCGTCGTAGTCCGCCGCGAGCTGGTCGAGGATGGGGGCGATCATGCGGCACGGCCCGCACCAGGTCGCCCAGAAATCCACTACCGTGAGCTTGTCGGCCTTCTCCACTTCCTGCTCGAAATCCGCGTCCGTTACCGCTGTCGCATTGGACATCTCGTGCTCTCTCCCGACGGCGCCGGAGCGCCGCCTCTGGAATTAGTATTCAGCGCCGATCCCTCCAGCGCCTGCCATGACCGACCTGCCCGTGCCCCGCCCGCCCCGCATCGCCCACGTGGGCATCGCCGTTCGCGCGCTCGACGAGATCCTGCCCTTCTATCGCGATCTCCTCGGCTTTCCTCCGGTCCCGCTCGCCGACTCCGACGGCGCCCGCATCGCAGGACTCGCCGCCGGTGACTCCCTCATCGAGCTACTCGAGGCGCAGTCGCCGGACAGCCCGATTGGCAAGTTCGTCGCCAGGCGAGGGCCGGGTATCCATCACATCTGTTTTGCCGTCGATGATCTCGACGGAACTCTCGACCGGTGCCGCGCCGTCGGCGTTCGGCTCATCGATGAGTCGCCTCGTCCGGGCGCCGAGGGGAAACGTATCGCGTTCCTGCATCCGAGCGCCACGGCCGGCGTCCTCGTCGAACTCACCGAGCTCTAGCCCGCGACTCCGCTACCGTCGCTGGCAGAGGTCGCGGACCGGCTCCACATCCGCACTGCGCACCAGCCACCGGGAACCGGCGTCCGTGAGATAGAAATTCGTCGTTCGCGTGAGAGTTCCCTTGGTGAGCTCGACGCGCATCACCCGCTCGCCGCCGGTGCCCGGCGCGTCGCCGAGCACCCGGAACCGATCGTGGCGGAAGTAGCACATGAGCAGCAGCTCGCGCTGTTCGATTTCCTCGCGACCCATCTTCTTGCTATCGCGAACCGGACCGTCCTTGTCGCCCCAGACGGCGGACATGGCCTGCAGATCCTGCGAGCGCACGGAGGCGAGGAAGGCATCGAGCGCGGGCCGAGGTCCGGCCGCGGGCGTGGAGGCCGCGGGGATGACCGTGGTGCGCGACGTGCACGCTGCGGCGAGCAGCAGTCCCATCAGCAACTTTCTCACTCGTGATCTCCTCGAGATTGGGTGCGAACGTAAACAGGCATGACTCTTCCCGGCAACGGCGATCATGACGACAGCCCGGCAGCGCCTCTACATCAACATCGACCACGTCGCGACCGTTCGACAGGCGCGGCGCGGTGCCGAGCCAGTCCCCGCCGAGGCGATCGCGATCTGCGAACGTGCGGGCGCCGACGGGATCACGGCGCACCTGCGCGAGGATCGCCGTCACATCATCGACGCCGACATCCCGGCCATCGTCGCGGCCGTCACCACGGTGTTCAACCTGGAGATGGCCTGCACGGACGAGATGGTGGCGCTCGCGGAGCGTGTCGGACCGCACCAGGTGACGCTCGTACCCGAGCGGCGCGAAGAGGTCACCACGGAAGGAGGGCTTGACGTCTCGGTCAGCGCCGATCGGCTCCGCGCCGCCCTGCAGCGCTTGACGGCCGCCGGCATCCGCACCAGCCTCTTCGTGGATCCGGACGACGAGAGCATTACCCGATCGCGCGACCTGGGTGCCGACGCCGTCGAGCTCCACACCGGCAGCTATGCGCACGCGCCGTCCGATCCGCGCCAGCTCGACGCGCTGCGGCGAGGCGCCTCGCGATCGTCGGCACTCGGGCTCGCGGTCCACGCGGGCCATGGTCTCACCGTCGGGAACCTGGCGCCGGTGGCGGCGATTCCCGAGATCGAGGAGCTCAACATCGGGCATCATGTGATCTCGCGCGCGATCTTCGTGGGACTCGACGTCGCCGTCCGCGAACTGCGATCGGCAATGGACGCAGCGCGAGCTCGGCCCTAACTTCGTCGCACGATGCGCCCTTCCAGCCCGCTCATCCGGCCGCCCCACGCGTGACCGCTCCCGTCGGATTCCTCGACTTCTTCGTCCTCGAGGCCAGCGACTACGTCGAGCAGCTCGACGCCCAACTTCAGTCGGGCGGGACGAGCGGCCCGGACGGCGACGCACTCCAGCGAGTGGCGCGGGCGCTGCGCGGCAGTGCCACGATGGCCAAGCTCACCGCCTTCGCCGAGATCGCCGGAGGGTTGGAGCGAGTCGGGCGCGCGCTGCGCGAGCGCGTGCTGGCGTGGGATCCCGCGCTCAACGGTGTGCTCGTCGCCGCGGTGGACGACTGCAAGCTGTTGTTGCGCAACGTGCGCGCGTGGGGGCCGGCCGAAGACGCCCGCGCGAGGGCCCGGGTGGACGAGCTGACACGCTACGCGCCGACCCGCGCCGCGACTCCGATGGCGACTCCCTCTACTGCCGGCCACGACAGCTACCTGGCAACCGAGGCCTCCAACATCGGCGCCGGGCTCGAGCTGCTCGCCACGCGGCCGAGCGACCGGGGGGCGGCGACCAACGTGCTGCGCCGGGTGCGCGCGCTGCGGGGGATCGCGAGCGTGAAGGACAATGCATCGCTCGCCGACGTGCTCGAGGCGGCGGAACAAGCAGCGCAACCGCTGGAGCTCGGCGAGTCCACGTTGAGCGGGGATCGTGTCGCGCTGCTTCACGCGGCGGCGGACCTCCTGCGCGCATTGAGCGCCGTGATGCGCACCGGTCAGCCGCTCGATCCGGTGGGCGTCGAGGTCACGCGATTCACCGCGGCAATCAACGCCATGCAGACGGGTGCCAGCGGCGGCGAGGGTGTGGTCCCGATCGGAGAGCTGTTCTTCGAGGACGGGGGCCCGACGGTGGTGGAGACGGCCGCGAACCCGCCGACCTCGCCGGCCGAGCGGTTCCGGCTCGAGGTCGTGAGCCAGGGCGAGCACCTGCAGCGCCTCGTCTCCGAGGCGCGCGCCGCTCGCGACGAGCCGACGCGCGAGCGCGCCCGCCGCGCGCTCAAGCAAGCGTTGCGGGCCCTGCATCAGGCGGCAACCAGCTTCGGCGAGCACGACGTCGCCGCCGTGGTCGCCTCGCACGAGAACGCGGCGGTGCGGCTCGACGCGCACGCGCTCGAATCGCTTGGCACGGTCGCGACGCTCCTGGCGCAACGGGGCACCGCATCCGACTCCCTGGCCGAGCGGCTCGAGTCACTGCGTGCGCGACGTGAGACGCCGGCCATGACCCCAACGACGGCACCGGTCACGACACCGCCGCCAACGCCGGACATCACGCCGGCACTGGCGGAGAAAAAGCCGGAGACGGAGAGGGCGGAGTCGCCATCGGCACCGCCAGCTCGTTCCGTCACGACCGCTCCGGCTCCGCCCGCGGCCCGACCCACGCTCACGCCGAGTGCCATGATGACGCCCATCGTGGGAACGCCGATCATCTCGGGACGCGGGGACCTGCCGTCAGCACCGCGCGAGCGCGAACGTCCCCCCGCCGTCCCCACCAGTCGCGCGCGGGCCGGGACGCCCGGCGGGAGCATGGCGCTCGGCGACCTGCTGGACCGCGGTATCCGCACCCTCGGCACTCTGCCCAAGACCCCACTGAGCAATCCGGTAGCGCTTCCCGAGCAGCCGCCGGTCGAGATCGACGTGCTGCTCTACCGCGGACGAGCGGCGATCGAGCGAGCGAGGGAGATTCGTGACGCAATGCGCCACGTCGGAGGGGCCGCCGACGCCGACGCGCTCGGCGAGCTGTTCGACCTGCTCGACCTCGCGCTCACGGATTGACCGGACCCGCACGATGAAATTTGGCTGGCGCGGCGCCCTCGGACTCCTCCTGAGCGCGGGCTTCCTCTATTTCGCCTTCCGCGGTATCGAGTGGCGCCTCGTCGGGCAGCACATCCGCGACGCCAACATCGCGCTGCTGCTGCTGTCGGCTGCCGCGGCGACGACCATCTTTCCACTGCGCGCACGCCGCTGGCGCCCGATCCTCGCCCCGATCGAGCCGAACATCCCGTTCGCGCGACTGTGGAGCGCGACGGCGATCGGGATGATGATCAACAACGTGGTGCCAGCCCGCGCCGGCGAGCCAGCCCGGGCCTTCGCCCTGTCGCGCTCCACGCCGAGCGTCTCGTTCCCCGCGGCCTTCGCGTCGCTGGCGGTAGACCGGATGTTCGAC
>JBBQYZ010000086.1:0-8598 GCA_038208205.1 Gemmatimonadales bacterium
GGCTCCCTCCGTCCAGACCGGACGACCCACGGAGCAAGCGATGATCAACCCCGATCGGGAGAGTGCGGCCGTGGGTCTGACCGGCGGTCCGGTGTCCGACCTCGCCGGATACGCCGGCGTGTCGATCGCCTTCGAGGTGCGCGAGATGCTGGACTGCGACGCGCTCGAGCGCGACTCCCGATCCTCGGAGCTACCCGCGCAACCGGTCTCGCCGCCGTACGTGAAGGACTACGACGCGATCGCGGGCGAGGGGCCGTCATCGTGGGCCGAGCGATTCGATCTCACCGGCTGGCACCTGCTCGTCGCGCGGGCCGCGGGAGCACGCGTCGGCGGTGCGGTCGTCGCCCACGCGCCGGAGTTCGACGTGCCGAGTCGCAGCGTGCGCGGTCGCGACATGCGCGGTCGCGACATGTTGCGCGGACACCCGGACCTCGCGGTGCTCTGGGACATCCGCGTCGCGCCCGCCGCTCGTGGCCAGGGCATCGGTGCCGTGCTGCTGGATGCGGCGACGACATGGGCGGCGGCGCGCGGCTGTCGGCGGATGGAGGTCGAGACACAGAACGTCAACCTCTCCGCCTGCCGCTTCTACGCCCGACACGGTTTCACGCTCGACGCGATCGAACGGTCGGCGTACCCCGCGCTGCCGCACGAGATTCGCCTCACCTGGGGCAAGGAGCTCGCGGACGCCACCCCGGCCGACGTTCGACATCGGGAAGAGCCGTCGCACGGAACTTGAGAGACATCGCATGATGACTCGCCCGCTCGCGCCGAAGGTATTGCTGCTGCTGCTGCTCCCCGGATCGCTCGCTGGATGCCTTGACGGCTTTCCGCGCCGCGACCGGGTCGCCGCGGCGCCCGACATGCGCCCCGAACGCTTCTTCGACGGTCGCACGCGCGGCGATGGCATGCTCCACCTTCGCGGACGCGAATCCCGCACTCTTCGCGTGGAGGGCCAAGGCCGTGCGGAGCACGACGGCACCTTCCGGCTCGACCAGACGGTGACCTACGCCGACGGTACCACCGAGATGCGCTCCTTCCACATGCGACGCGTCGACGATACGCACTACATCGCCACCCTCAGCGACGCGAAGGGCGAGGTGATGGCCGAGACGATCGGCAACCGCTTTCACCTTCACTACCTGCTGCGCCAGCCCGCCGTGTACATGGACCAGAATCTCTACCTGCAGCCCGACGGCCGCACCGCGCTCAACGAGGCCACGGTCACGCTGCTCGGCGTGCCGGTGGCGCGGCTGTCGGAGACGATCAGAAAGATCGACTAGGAGCGCGGATTCGCTGTCGGCTGAGCACCAGCAGCGCGTTCCCCACCGCCCGCTCCCCCGCCGAATCGCTCGGCACGTTGACCGTCGCGCCGCCGACGACCATCGCCGTGGAGCCGCCCCCGTCGAAGTTCATCGCCTGCCATGCGCCCAGCCGGCGCATGATGCGGGCAAGCTCCACGAGCGTCACGCCGGCGCTGCGCCGCGAGCGGCCGTCCACCACGAGCAGATACAACGTCGCGCTGTCCCGCGAGAAGCCGAGCGCCGTGCGCGGGTGACGCACCTCGGCGTTGCGCGACAGCGTTCCCTCGACCGTCGCGGCTCGCGCGGCGACGCTCTCGCCGTCCTGGAGGATGCGGGGCCACCCGCCGATCAGCAGCACGGGTGAGCGCCCGACGGGCGGACGTGGCAGCGTGCCCAGGAGCACGCGCACCGTGTCGCCCTCCCCGGCAATCGCCTGCACCTCCGCGGCCCGGGCACCGTACGCCGCGAGCACGGCGCCGTCGGGGGGAATCGCGGAGCCCGACGCACGGGCGGCGGCGCCCCGCCGCACGTAGAGCAGCGTGTCGCCGCGACGGCCCACTGCGGCGAGTGGAAGCTCCGCAGTGGGACGCACGGAGTCGCGCGGCGTGGACGCGCCGAAGCGTGGGGTGTAGAACGCCGTGCCTTCCGGCCCCGCCCGCGGCGCGTGGTTGAGGGCGAGGATCGGGATCGTGACTCCGCGCGAGCGCGCCGACGCGTCAAGGATGTAGCGGTCCATGGACGGACGTCCGGCAGCGTCGAGCGCGAACTGCACGTGCGCATTGTCGAACGTGTCGTACGGCGAGTCGGTGACGGGAAGCCCCTTCCACCACTCGCCGTCGAGCACCTGCTCGTTCTCGTTCTCGCCCGAGTCGAGCCAGAAGAAGTCGGCGTTCACCGCGGCGAGCACGCGCGCGCCCGACCCCTCGGCGCGGCGCACCATGCCGGTGACCTTCTCGCGGCCCCGGAGCGCGTCGTGCGCGCGCATCACGCGCAGGCTCGCGACGCCCCGGCGCAGGTCCACCTGCACCAGATGCATGTCCGACGGACCGGCGGGGTCCGTGAGCCGGCGGTACACCACGCCCGGCGCGAGCCGGCGCGCAACGTCGGGCGTACGCGCCGTATCTGAGGCGCGCACGGTGTCGGACCGCTGTCCGCTCAGCATGCCGGGGAGCGCCGACAGCGCGGCGACGACCGTGGCGACGACGAGGCGGCGCCGTGTGTCTGGGCTGCAATGGCGCAACGATAGCCTTCCTGGGCTCGGTTCCCTATAATCTCGCACCCGCCTGGCGAACGGGCGAGCGCCTCCCCTTCCTCGCTGAGCGGTCCCACCACCCCCTCCCGGAGACGTCGCCATGCGACGAATGCCACAGCGGATCCTCGCTCGCCTGCTCGCTCCCCTGCTCGCTTCGCTGCTGCTCGTCCTCACGCTCGGACGTCCCGCGCGCGCGCAGAACACCGTCACGCTCGAAGGCTCCGTCAAGGCGGCCGGCGTGCCCCTGTCGGGGGCACAGGTGTCGGTCGTCAACGGCGCCACGCGCGAGACCGCGCGCACGGCGACCCGCGCCAACGGCGAGTTCCGCGTGCTCGGTCTGTTCACCGGCACCTACGTCGTGACCGTGCGGTCCATCGGCTACCAGCCGGGCAGCGAGACGGTGCAGCTCGTGATCGGGCAGCGCGCGCGGCTCGAGTTCTCCCTACAGCAGGGCAGCGCGGAGCTCGAGCGGCAGACGGTCGTCGGCGAGCGCGTGAAGCAGGTGGAGGTGCAGCGCCTGTCCGTCTCCGCGCCGGTGATGAAGGAGGAGATCGAGAACCTCCCGCTCAACGCGCGCGGCGTGATGAACCTCGCCGGCATCGCGCCGGGCATCAAGACGTACGCGCCGCAGTCGGGGCGCACCCTGCCCTCCGGCGGCGCGGCGCCCGACCTCCGCTTCTTCAACGTCTACATGGACGGCGTGGAGATGAAGAGCCTGTTCAACGGCAACATCGTGGGGCTCGGCCAGACCGGGTCGCCTCTGCCGCAGGAGGCGATCGAGCAGTTCCGCGTCTACGTGAATCCGTACGACGCCGAGTACACGCGCGCGGGCTCGTACGTCATCAGTGCCGAGAGCCGGCGCGGCACCAACGAATGGCACGGCTCGGCGTTCGGGTTCCTCCAGAACAAGGACCTGATCGCGCGCAACGCTTTCCAGAGCGTGGTGCCCGACTTCGGCCGCCGCCAGTTCGGCCTCAACCTGCGCGGCCCGCTCATCCGCGACAAGCTGTTCATGGCCACGAGCTACGAGTTGGCCTCGACGGATTTCTTCCTCGACGTGAATCCCACGAGCGGCCCGTTCACCCAGTACAAGGGGTCGTTCCTCGCGCCCAACCGCAATCACACCCTCTTCTCGCGGCTCACCCTGGTGCAGAGCCCCGCGGTGACGTACGACGCGATGTTCTCCGGGCGCCTGCTCAAGGGCGAGGGCAACTTCGGGGCGCGGGTGTCGCAGAACGCCGGCATCTCGCAGGACTACAAGATCTTCACCGGGCAGCTGCGGCAGCGGTACCTCGCGCCCTCCGGCAACTTCGTCAACGAGGCCAGCCTGCAGCTCGTGAGCTGGGATCACAACGAGGCGCCGCTCAATCCCGGCCCGCAGTTCACCTACCCGGGCATCGTGCTCGGAACGTCGGGCTTCCCGCTCATCCTCAAGGAGACCCACCTGCGCGCCGTGGACCGCGCGACGTTCAACGTGGACAACCTCGGCGGATCGCACGTGATCAAGGCGGGGGTGGAGCTGAGCAACATCGCCGCGAGTCAGAACTTCGCGAACAACAAGGATGGCTCGTTCAACTTCCTCACCGACACCTCGACGCTGCCGAACACCGCGTCGATCGCGGTGGGATTCACCGATCCGACCGGCACCGCCGACGCCCTCGCCAGCGCCACCGGGGTGGTCACCGGCGTGTATCTCAACGACGAGTGGCGCATGCGCGAGAACTTCACCCTCTCGCTCGGACTGCGGCACGACGCCGAGTTCAACACGATGAACAACAAGTACACCGTGCCGTGGGCGAGCGACCCGGTGCTCCAGGGAATTCCCGAGCTGCAGAACTTTCTCAACCGGGGCGACCGCAAGAATCAGCTCGGCAACATCTCGCCGCGCATCTCCTTCTCGTGGGACCCCACCAACCAGAACCGCACCTTCATCCGCGGCGGATTCGGGATCATCTACGACCGCGTCACCAGCTTCATCGGCTTTCAGGAGCGGAAGAACTCCACCTGGCGCACCTACAACTTCACGAACCCCGGCACCACCGACCCCGCGGTGCTGCGGGCGCGCGTGATCGCCGGTCAGTCGGGCTCTCCCGCGCCGATCCTGATCAAGCACGACATGAAGACCCCACACAGCCGGCAGATGTCGCTCGGCGTGGGCCACCAGATCACCCCCGAGCTGGGGCTGAACCTGGACTACGTGCGGCAGCACATGGACAACCTGTACGTCCAGCGGAATCCCAACTACCTCGACCGCTCGGTCACGCCGGCGCGGCGCAAGCTCACCACGGCCTACGGCGACATCATCCTCTGGGACGACATCGGCCAGTCCGACTTCTCCGCCGTCATGCTGCAGAGCACCTTCCAGAGGGACCGCACGCGCGTCAACCTCGCCTACACCCTGGGCTGGTACCAGGGCGACTTCGACACCGCGGGGCTGCCGAACTTCGCCTACCCTTTCCTGTTCAACCGGCAGGCGACCACCGGTGACGAGCGGCACCGTGTGGTGATCTCGGAGGTCAGCCCGATCCCGTTCGGGTTCATGCTGTCGACCATCGCGACGGCGGCGAGCCCGCGCCCCTTCCTCTCGATCGACGGGCGCGACCTCAACCTCGACAACATCACGGGTGACGACTACATCGGCGGCACCACGAGCTCGTCGGGGATCCGCACGACACGGCCCGTGAATGGATTCGCGAACTGGTACCGCACGGTCGACGTCCGCCTGGCGCGGCCCCTCTACTCGCGCGAGGGGCGGAAGATCAGCGTGTCGGGCGAGGTGTTCAACCTCTTCAACTGGAACAACAACCTGTCGTACGGCGGGACGCAGTTCACCACGGCGGGAGTGGCCGTGCCGTCGTTCGGTGTGCCCACCGGCGCGTACGCCGCGCGGCAGGCGCAGGTCGGAATGCGGCTGGATTGGTAGGACGGTGATGGGTGACGGGCGGTGGGTCGTCGACTCGGTCCACCCACCACCCGCTACCCACCACTCATCGGTACAGCAGATACGGCTTCACCCGCGCCGCGAACCTGTGCGCGTCGGCGTCCCAGCGCCGCACGAGCGCGTCCACCTCGTTCCGCTCCACCGCCGTTCGCAACCTGTCGGTGCCGGCAAGGCGATCGATCTGGGGGATCCGCCAGGTGAAGTCGGTCGGGTGGCGCGCGTAGATCGCGCGCAGCATTCGCACGCCGACCTCCACCGACCGCACCTGGTTGCGGTCCGTGACGCGCACCTTGATCATCGGGATCGTCTGCCCCCCGAACTTGTAGCCGGCCTCGATGGTGCGCGTCGCCGTGTCGAAGTGAACGCCGGGGAGCCGACGGGCGTTGAGCTCCGCGGCGATCGCGGCGTTGTCCGTCATCCACGCGGCGCCGACGAGGGTGAACGGATCGTCGGTCCCGCGGCCCTCGGTGGCGGAGGTGCCCTCGAAGAACACCGTGCCCGGGTAGAGCAGCTCGGCGTCGAGGTTGCGCAGGTTCGGCGATGGGTTCACCCGCGGGATCCCGGTCTCGTCGAACCACATCGAACGGCGGTACCCCTTCATCGGCACCACGCTGACCTGCGCGTCGATGAGGTGCGTGCCGGCGAGGTAGCGCAGCAGCTCGCCCGGCGTGAGGCCGTAGCGCAGCGCGACCGGGTACTGCCCCACCATCGACGCGAAGCGCGTGTCGAGGATGTTGCCCTCGTACCGATCGGCGCGGATCGGGTCGGGACGGTCGAGCACGAGGATCGGCTTCTTCGCGGCCGCGGCGGCGAGCGCCAGCGTCCACTGGTACGTGTAGACGCGCGCGCCCACGTCCTGGATGTCGTACACCAGCACATCCACGTCGCGCAGCATGTCGGGGGTGGGCACCCGCACATCACCGTAGAGCGAGTACACCTTCACGCCGGTGGCCGAGTCCACGCTCGAGGCGATCTTCTCTCCCGCTTTCGCGACGCCGCGGATGCCGTGCTCCGGTCCGAACAGCGCGGTGAGCTTCACGCCCGGCGCGTTGAACAGCCGGTCGATCGTGCTCCGTCCCGCCCGGTCTCGGCCGGAATGATTCGTGAGGAGTCCAACGCGCCGGCCGCGCACGAGGTGGATCGAGTCCGTCAGCAGGACTTCGATGCCGGGAACCACGCTGCCGGTACGCTGGGCAGGACGTTGGGCGACGGCGGGTGGTACGCCAAGCGCGGCGAGAACGCACGCGAGAGCGAGCGTCGAGACGCACCGCAGCGAAGTGAGGCGAGGATGAATGGGCATGGACGCGGAGTATGAGTGAGTCGCGGAGTCCGCGAATGGTCGATGCGATCAGCGCCGATTCGTCATCACGCCGCACGCGGCCGGTGCACCCGCGCCGACGCCGTGGCCCCGCATCGCAGCGTCACGAGCGTGATCTCGGGCGAGGCGCCGAGCCGGAAGGGGATTCCCCAGTAGCCGGTGCCGGGGTTGATGTAGAGCAGCGCGTTGGCGGCGGCGTGTGCGCCCATGGCGTGCTCCAGGAAGGGTGACGCCAGGCTCCACCCCAGGCGCGGCACGGCGAGCTGGCCCCAGTGCGTGTGCCCGCTCAGCGTGAGTGACGCGCCCCGCGCCGCGAGCGCGGGCCAGAGCGCCGGATTGTGGGCGAACACGATCGCCGTGGTGCGGTCGGGCACGCGCGCCATCGCCTGCTCCACGTCGGGCGCCGCGCGCGACGTGCCGCGCGCCCCGCCCGCCGGATCGCCAGTGCCCACGAGCGCGATCGTCGCATCGCCCCGGTGCACCAGGCGCGACTCGTTCACGAGCACGGTGCCGATATCGGCGGCGCGCAGTGCGCGCTCCACGTCGTCCCAGCCGGCGTAGACGTCGTGGTTGCCGGGAATCATGTACACGCCGAGCGGTGCGGCGAGCGCGTGCAGGGCGCGCGCGTACACCGCCACGTCCTCCGCGCGGTCGTCGATGAGGTCGCCCGTCACCGCGATCACGTCGGGGGCGAGACTCTGCGTGGCCTCCACGACCCGCCGCAGGAACCGGCGCGAGGTGTGGGGCCCCACGTGCAGGTCCGAGAGCTGCGCGATCCGGAGACCGTCGAACTCGGGGGGCAGCCCGGGCACCTGCGCCTCGACGTCGCGCGTCACGAGGCGACGGGCGCCGAGGTAGCCGGCGCCGAGGATCGCGGCGCACGCCGCGAACACCGCGCCGGCCACGATGCGCCCCACGAGCAGCGCCTCCCCGAACGGCGCGCCGGCGAGCAGGCCGAGCAGCCCCGCCGCGCCCACGACCGGCAGCAGGAGCTGCGTGTACCAGAAGGGACGCACCACCAGCAGGCGGAAGGTGGCGTTCGGATAGAATGGCCAGCCTCGCCAGCGCAGGAACGCCACGAGAGGGATCGTCGTGAAGAGCGCGACGACGCACGTGACGGCGACCGCGCCGGGAAAGAGTCCGGCCGTCAGCACGGCGAGCACTCCCCACGCGGCGACGAGATACGATCCAGCGCGCGCGATGATCGAGCGGACGCTGATCGGCGTCCCACGTCCCCTGCGAGCCTCAGTCATGACTACAAGATACGCCATCTGGCGATCCGTTGTTCGCCCGCCAGCGATCCGGACCGGTCAGGGAGCCGCCCTGCACCACCGAAAGGCCGGCCCCACCGGGTAGATTGAGGGACTCGATCGGACGTCGAGCCGGACCCTCGACTGCACTCCTGCATGACCCAGCCGCAACCCAGGAACCCGCTGCACGGCGTGACCCTCGAGACCATCCTCGAGCGTCTCGTCGAGCGCTACGGATGGCCGGCGCTCGCCGGCCTGGTGGACATCAACTGCTTCAAGAGCGACCCGAGCATCACGTCGTCGCTCAAATTCCTCCGCAAAACACCGTGGGCGCGCGCGAAGGTGGAGGCCCTGTACGTGAAGCTGTTCACCGATCCCGTCCGCCCGGTCCGCTGATCGCGCCTCGAGCCCTGAGCCCCGCCATGATCCCAGTCTCTCGCGTCGCGCTCCATCTCGCGATCGCCGCCTCGGCGCTGGTGGCCGCGTGCACAGCGTCGTCCAGCCCGACCACGGCTCCGGGGCCAGGCCCGTCGCCG
>JBBQYZ010000087.1:0-8598 GCA_038208205.1 Gemmatimonadales bacterium
AGGGACGAGAGGCGGAGCTTGCACGCGCCCTCGCACCGCTTGGCGAGCAGCTTCACTATGGCGTGGACGATACAGGATTCGCCATCATCGCCACGTTCGACGAAAGCACGGACTCCGAATGACGGCGATGGCTGTCGCGCCGGGTGACGCGCGTGCGCTGGCGCGCGCCCTCGTACGAGTGGACTCGCGCAATCCCTCGCTCGCCGCCGGCGCGCCTGGTGAGGCCGCCTGTGCCTCGCTCCTCCGCGGGGTGCTCGACGCCTGGGGGTTTCGGACCGAGCTGCACGAGGCCGCGGCTGGTCGCCCCAATCTCGTCGCGCGGATCGGTCCCGCGCGTACGGGCCGCACCCTGCTGTTCAATGGCCACCTCGACGTCGTTGGAACCGAGGGGATGGTGCACGCCCCCTTCGCCGGCGAGGAGCGTGGTGGGCGCTTGTACGGCCGCGGCTCGGCCGACATGAAGGGGGGGATCGCCGCGATGTGCGCCGCGGCGCTTGCGGCGGCCAGCGAGGACATCGCTGGCGAGGTCGTGATCGCGGCCGTTGCCGACGAGGAGTACGCGAGCCTCGGTACGCGCACACTACTCGCGCGCGGCGTTCACGCCGACGCCTGCGTGATCACCGAGCCGACACGACTCGCTCTGATGCCGGCGCATCGCGGATTCGTCTGGCTCGAGGTCGAGGTGATGGGCCGCGCGGCGCACGGAAGCCGGTGGGACATCGGGGTGGACGCTATCCGCCACGCTGGGCTCCTGCTCGCGGAGCTCGACCGGGTCGATGCCGAGCTGCTTCCCCGCCGCACGCATCCGCTGCTGGGCCGCGGCTCGCTGCACGCGTCAGTCATCGAGGGGGGGATCGGCATGTCCACCTATCCCGACCGGTGCCTGTTCAAGCTGGAACGTCGTACCATTCCGGGCGAGAGTGCCGACGATGTTCTGGCCGAGGTGCGGCAGGCGTGCGAGGCTGTGCGGAGGAGGCGACCCAGTTTCGCCGCCGACGTTCGGCTGCTGGTGACCCAGGGCCCCAGCGACGTGGCGCAAGATGCCCCGCTGGTGCAGGCGCTCGGTGACGCGCTGCGCGCGAACAGCGAGCCCGTACGCATCGAGGGAATGTCGGCGTGGACCGATGCCGCCCTCCTCAACGACGCCGGTATCCCCGCCGTCTGCTTCGGGCCCGGTGACATCTCGCTCGCGCACGCCGCGGAGGAGTACATTCCGCTGGAGGAGATCGACCGCGCCACCGCGGTCCTCACCTCGTTCGCCCGTGCCTGGTGCGGGTGACCGCCGCCGCTCCCGCCGTACGCATGCCCCGTCGCCCCAAGGTCACTCAGCTGAACGCCACCCAGTACGACGCGCTCGAGCGAGCGATCGCCGACCGTCGTCGCCTTTCCGTCTGGCGTCGGGGGACGGAGTTCCTCATCGTGGTCGACCGCCTCCGCGTCACCGGCGGCCGCGAGGCACTCGAGGCGCATCATCCGACGACGGGCGACCGGCTCACCCTGTTCATTGACGAGCTCGAGGGGATCGAGGTGATTGGGTGAGCGGCTCGATGCAACAGGGAGACGAACTGCCGCTCGTGGCGATCTACGCCGACGAATCGTGTCTCGGCAACGGCCGCGAAGGCGATAACCCGGGCGCCGCCGCCGGCGTCATCGAGCACCTGAACGCGGCCACGGAGCGAGTCACCCGCTGGGACTACTGGATCTCCGAGCCCGGCACGACCAACAATCGGATGGCCCTTCGCAGCGCGATCGAGGCGTTCCGCGTGATCGGACGAAAGGGCGGGCGCTTCCGGGTGCTGTTCACGAGCGACTCGCAGTATCTGGTGAAGGGAATGACCGAATGGGTGTACGGTTGGGCGGCGCGCGGGTGGCGCCGCCGCGAAGGGACGATCGAGAACCTCACGCTCTGGCACGAGCTGGTGGACGCTGCCGCCGCGCATGGCGTGCAGTGGCAGTGGGTCCGTGGACATGCCGGCCACCCACAGAACGAGTACGCCAACGACCTCGCGGTCGCGGCTGCGCGCGAGCAGACCAGCTCCGAGGGCGCACGCACCTCGGGGTTCGACGAGTGGCTCGCGGCGCAGCGCACCACGCGGCGCGTGATCGTGGAGCCCGCACCCTTTCCCGCCGATCGACCCTTCGCGCCTGCGCGACCGTTGCCGCGCACCCGGACATCGCCGAGCCAGGTGTCGACGTGACGAGCGTCATCCCGGCCGACGATCTGGAGCGGATGTACCGTCACCTCGTCCGGACCATTCGCGCGAAGTACACGCCGCTCATGTCGCAGCCGTTCGAGGTGGGAGAGCTGTACGGCACCATCATGCCGTATCGGCTGCACCGGAAAGAGCTCGGACTGCAGACCAATCAGGACTATGAGATCACGCTGCTCGAGCTGCTCACGGGCGCGCGCGGATTTCTCGTGGTGGATGACCGCATGCGCGACGCGCTGGCCGAGCAGCTCGCGTCGTCCAACCCGAACACCGCCGTCATCCGCGACTATGCGGCGTCGCACGTCGCGCTCGCGCCGGAGGCCCTGCAACTGCTCGATCTCGAGGCGCGGGCGACGGGCACCCAGCGCGCCATCGCCGGCACCGCCGCTCGCACGGGCCCGATACCGCACCATCGCACCGGGAGTGGGGCGATACCAGTCAATGCCCCGCCGACCGTCGGCCTCGGCTCTCAATCGGCCGGCGAGCCGATCATGCGTCGCGCACCGAAGCCGGTGCCGGTGGGCGAAGGAGAGCTGTGCCGTTACTGCAAGGGTGAGCTGCCCGCCGGCCGGCAGCTCACCTTCTGTCCGCACTGTGGGCAGGACCTCACCATCGTGCATTGCCCCGCCTGCGGCGCTGATCTCGAGCACGAGTGGAAATTCTGTGCGACCTGCGGTCGAACGGCGACCGACCTCTAGCCGCCACCCCGCGACGGACGAAACACGCGGGATGCGGAGCGCCCGCGACGTGCGGCGCGTCGCTTGCGACAGTTGAGGGCGACAGCAGTTCCCTCGTTCAAGAGCCCGGCCTTCCATGCCCGCCATGCCTCCGTTCGTGCAGCCGTCCAGGCGCTACGCCCTCGCGACGCTGCTGTTCGCCCTCGCCGCCTGCGCCTCCGGTCCGTCTCCGTCAACGGGGCCCGCACCCGACCACACGGGGCCGCCGCGCACGGCTCCGGCCGGAGCGCCACCTCTCGTCGGTGCCGCCTGGCCTGTGCGGACACGTGAGCACCTCGATCTCTGGTTGCACAGCTACGCCCTCATCGTGCCGGACACCACCGGGCTTCCGCTCTTCCAGCGTGGGTACCGCGGGCAGATCATGACGCTGCGTCGCCAGCGCGGCGTCTCCACCCAGCTCGACGTCAACCGCGCCGCACTCTTGGCGCGCGTCGAGATGAACCCATCGATCGGGACGAACGGGCAGTTCCTGCCGTTATACTTCCAGTCGTGGGAGCAGATGCGGCAGACCATCGAGATCTTCGTGCGAGCGGGCGGCAATCCCGGTATGACGAGCGACGTGACCCTCCGCACTTACTTCGCCATCCTCGCCCAGGCCTTTCCCGCCGGCGCAGACCGCGAGTGGCTCCGCCTGTTCACCGCCAGCGCCGACGACGAGAGCCGTCGCTTCTATCACGACTACTGGACCGCCGAGCTACGCGCGCGCGCCGGCGTGATTGCCCACGTGGACTCGCTCTGGCAGCGCCAGTGGCGGCCTGCCCTGCAGCGCTACCTCAACAACACCCAGCAGCAGAACGGTGAGCTGTACCTCTCCCTCCCGCTCGGCGGCGAGGGACGAACGGTGCACTTCGGCAAGCAGGAGAACGCCGTGGCGGTCCCACTGCCTGGCTCGCGCGACGATTCCGATGTCGTGCTCTACGTGATGGCGCACGAGATGGCCGGCGCGGTCGCGAGCGGCGCGGTCGACGACAACACCACGCCCGCAGAGCGGCGCAGCGACCTCACCTCGCGATTCGAGCAGGCGGCCGCGATCCGTGCCGGCGCGCTTCTGCTCGAACGTACCGTTCCGAACGTGGTGCCGGGCTACATGCGCTACTACCTGCAGCAGGTCGGACGGGCCGCCCCCACCGACCCACGCGCCGCCTTCACCGCCGCCTTCGCCCTGCCCGACGCGATGCGTGACGCGATCACTCGCCAGATCGAGGTAATTCTCGGCGGGATCTAGAACGGTTCATCCTCTGGCAATGGGCCTTATCTTCCAGCATGCCCGAAGACCGTCCCCCCGCCAACCTGCCCACCGCGATCGACCGCGCCGCCGTCGACCGGGTGCTCGCGCGCGCGCTCGAGCTGCAGGCGAGCGGTTCGGGCGATACGCCGGATCGACTCACGGAAGCGCAGCTGCTCGACCTCGCGAAAGAGGTCGGGCTGGACTCCGTCAACCTGCGGCAGGCACTGGCGGAAGAGCGTACGCGTATTGCCGTCCCCGAAGAGCGTGGTCTACTCGCCACGCTCTACGGCGGCGCGTCGGCGAGCGCGGCGCGCACCGTGCCAGGCACGCCGTCGCAGGTGCTCAAGGCGCTTGACGATTGGATGCAGCGGCAGGAATGCCTCATCGTCCAGCGCTACTTCACCGAACGCATCGTGTGGGAGGCACCGCGCGACTTCTTCAGCGTGGCGCGCCGTAACCTGAGCGGCAAGGGCGCCGCCCTGGCCCGCGCGAATGACGTGGCCGCCACGGCGATCGCCGTCGACGGCGCGAACGTCCTCGTGCGTCTCGACGCGCGGCTGGGCGGATACCGCGCGCTGATGGCACAACAGAACCTCGCGTTCACGGGCGCGGGCGTGGTGGCCGGGGGCGTGCTCGCGGTGCTCAGCTTCCCGCTGTTCGCGATCGCCGCGCCGGTCGCCCTGCTCGCGCCAGCAACCCTCGCCGCCGGGCGCGCCGCGCATCGCCACTCGGTGGAGCGCGCCCAGCTCGGGCTCGAGCAGGTCCTCGATCGCCTCGAGCGCGGCGACGCCGGCCGACCTCCCTCCCTCCTCAGCATGCTCGCCGCCGTCGTCGGACGGCGCTGATCCCGGCGGCAGGCCAGCCGGCTCGAGCTACCGCACCCCCGCCACCACGAAGGGTCGCCGCATCACCCGATCGGCTAGCCACGCGAGCCCGCTGTTGCTAAGGATCACCATGAATCCGAGCAGCGTGAGCGACTTGACCTCGCGTCGCGAGATCTTGACGGTCTCGCGCCGCGCGAGTGACTCGGCGCTCGCGGTGAGATCGCGGAGCGTGGCATAGGCGAACAGCAGGGGCAGGACACAGAACAGCCGGATCGAGACCGCCCGTCGCGGGATGAGCAACAGATAGCTCCGCGCCCCCTCCAGGTCGTGCCAGGCGAGCTGCACGAGCGTCGCGAGCGCCTCGCGCGTCTCGCGCAGCCGCTCCGGCGACAGGATGTGCGCGTGGCTGCTCCCATGCCGACGCAGCAGTTCTTCGGGGATGTAGATCGAGTTCTCCCGTTCGGCGTCCGCCGCCACGTCCTTCAGAATGTTCACCGTCTGCAGGGCCTCGGCGAAGGCGCGGCAGCGCTCGCGCAGCACCAGGTAACGCCCCTCGCCGATGCTCGACGCGTGCTCGTGCCAGAGATCGGTGAGCAGATACCCCACCGTCCCGGCAACGTAGTAGCAGTATTCCTTGTACTCGTCGAGGCTCTGAATGCGGATGCCGTTCGGATAGAGCAGCACGAACTTTCGCATGCCCGCGATCATCTCTCCGACCCAGCGGCGCACGTGGGCCTGCACCGGGGGCGTGAGCGATCGGAGGAGCACGAAGACGAGGTCCGTGCCGTGCGTGAGCCGAACGTGCGCCGGCTCGCCCGTCAGGTCCACCACTCGCCTCGGGAATGCATCGGCCGCCTGGGGATCTTCGAAGCAGCGCTGCAGCTCGTCGAGCAGCGCGACCTTCGCGTCGGCCGGCAGCGACGGCTCGTCCTCGAGGGTGTCGGCGATCCGGCACAGCAGGTATGCGGTGAGCACGGCGCGCCCGAGCGCGCCAGGCAGCACCCGGATGCTGAGTGCGAAGGTGCGCGAGACCGCCGGCAGGATCTGCTGCCCGAAGCGCTCGGCCTCGTCGAGTCGGGCAGCGTCGCGCTTCACGCCCGACGCCGCTCGCGCGTCCACCGCGCCCATTAGACTAGAGTTCACGGGGTGAAGATACCCCACAGCCGGGGCGCGGGTACCATCAGCTCCGCTGCCTCACGTCCCATCATGCGCGAGCTCACACCCCCGCACGAATTCCGCGGCGTCTTCCGCATTGACCCGTCGGCCCGCGCCGTCTACAGCGAAGCGGCAGGCATCGCCCGGATGCTCCCGCGCGCCGTCGCGGTGCCGGTGGATGCCGACGACGTCGTCGCGCTGGTGCGCTGGGCCGCGCGGACGGGGTCACCGCTGGTGCCACGCGGGTCGGGCAGCAGCATGGCCGGCGGTGCGATCGGCGATGGCGTGATCGTGGACCTCAGCCGGCTCGCTCGGCTCGACGACGTCGACAGTGCCGCGCGCACCGTGCGATGCGAGCCCGGCGTGCTCCGCGACGCGGTGGACGGAGCTGCGCGGTCGCGCGGACTTCGCTTTCCCGTCGATCCATCGAGCGGCGCGTACTGCACGGTTGGCGGAATGGCGTCGACCAATTCCGCCGGGGCGCACAGCCTGCGGTACGGCGCGATGCGTCCCTGGGTGCAGGCGCTCGACTGCGTGTTCGCCGATGGCAGCCGCGCCGAGGTGCGCCGAGGGACCCCGCCCCCCGACGTCGAGCCGGTACAGCGATTCCTCACCGCGGCGCCCGCGCTCCTTCGGGCGGTGCACGACCATCCCTCTCGTCACGCCGGCGTGCGCAAGGAGTCCTCGGGTTACGGGCTTGCCGACTACGCCGACTCCGGCGACCTGGTGGATTTGCTCGTTGGGAGTGAAGGGACCCTGGTGCTGATCGTCGGCCTCGAGCTGCGGGTTACGCCCCTGCTGGCCGCCACCGCGAGCGTGCTCGGCGTTTTCGCCACGCTCGAGGAGGCGGTCGACGGCGCCGGTGACGCGCGTCTCGCCGGCGCCAGCGCGTGCGAGCTGCTGGACCGCACCTTCCTCGACGTCGCGCGGCGCGGAGGTGCGCTCGTCCCCGCCCCGGAGTCTGCCGAGGCGGTGCTCCTCGCGGAGGTGGAAGGGGCGAACGCCGAAGAATGCGCGGTGCTCGCGGGCGCGCTCGCCGATCGGTTTCGTACGGCGGGCGCCACCGACGTCGTCCTCGCGCTCGACGTCGAGACCGAGCACGCCATGTGGGAGCTGCGCCACGCCGCGAGCCCGATCCTCGCTCGGCTCGACCCCTCGCTCAAGTCGATGCAGTTCATCGAGGATGGCTGTGTCCCCCCAGATCGCCTCGCCGAGTACGTTCGCGGAGTGCGTGCCGCACTCGCACGTCAGGAAATTCGCGGTGTGATCTTCGGGCACGCAGGCGACGCCCACGTCCACGTGAATCCGCTGGTCGACCTGCGCGACCGCCGGTGGCGCCAGCGAGTCGAGGCGCTGCTCGACGAGGTGACGGCGCTCGCCGCCCGACTAGGCGGCACCCTCGCCGGCGAGCACGGCGACGGACGGCTTCGCGCGCCGCTTCTCGCGCGGGTGTGGCCGGCGGATACGCTCGAGCGATTCTCGGCGATCAAGCGCGCCTTCGATCCTGCTGGCGTGCTCAATCCCGGCGCCAAGGTCGCCGTCGACACTGCCCGCGCCGTGGAGGCGGTGAAATACGACCCGGCCCTCGCGCCCCTCCCCGCCGACGCACGCGCGGCGCTAGCCGCGGTCGAGAGCGGCCGCGCCTACGCGCGCTTCAGGCTCGAGCTGCTCGACGAGGCGGGGGCCGTCCCCGTCGCGGCGGCCGTCCCCGTGTCGGCGACCGACGTCGACGCACCCGCGCTCGACCCTCGCGCGAGCGATGCCTAGCTTTCCCGCTCCTCGACTTCTCCGACGCGATCCCAGCCGATGACCACACCCGCCTCCGCCTCCGCCGCTTCCCGCCTCTATCACGAGCCCGTGGTGACCGTCCTCTCCCGCCCGAGCTTCGCCGCGCCGGCGCACCTCGACGTGCAGTGGATGGGCGAGAGCACCGACGGCGAGCGGCTCGCCGAATTTGCCGGGCGGCTCTGCTACATGAGCCAGCATAACCCGGCCGGCCGCGCGACGCGCGATTACCTGGAGAACATCAAGAAGCAGGGCCACGGCAGTGTCCTCGAGCATGCCAACTACTCGCTGCTTCTCGAGGGGGTGAGCCGGTCACTGACTCACGAGCTGGTGCGCCACCGTGCCGGCTTCGCTTACTCACAGCTCTCGCAGCGCTACGTCGACGAGAGCGAGGCGGCGTTCGTGATCCCACCCGCGATCGCTGGGGACGAGGCACTTCTCGGCGCGTGGCGAGCGCAGATCGAGAGCGCGCAATCGGCCTACGTCTTCCTCGTGGCCGAGCTGATGGAGTCTTATGGATGGGTGACCGACAAGGTCCACCGACGGAAGATGGCGCGTGAGGCGGCGCGTGGCGTCCTGCCAAACTCCACCGAGACCAAGATCGTCGTGACCGGGAACGCCCGCGCTTGGCGCACGATGCTCGAGCTCCGCTCGAGCGA
>JBBQYZ010000088.1:0-8588 GCA_038208205.1 Gemmatimonadales bacterium
GGCAGGCACTGCGTCCAACATCACTGCGGTCGAAGGTCCCCCGCCACCAAGGATACTCGACCTCCCGCTGGGTCCCGGTTGCCGGTTCCAGCGCTACCACCAGCGGCGCGCGCCAGCGACGCGCGGTGCGGCGGCGGTGGATTCGCAGCCGTTCACCAACGTGCGCATCTTCTACGCGACCAATCGGCGCGCGACGGGCAAGTCGAACCCGGCAGAATCGTTCGGCAACGAGCGTGGTCCGCTCGACCTCGGCGAGCTCACGGTGAGCGTACCCTCGCGACACAATCCCGGTGACGTGGAGCGACCCAAGTGGTTCCGCGGCGAGTTTCGCGCGAGGGAGGACCGCCACTTCATCCTCCGCTTCGTCAAGCCGCTCGGCGCGGACAGTACGCACTCCCGTATCGCCGCCGCGGTGGACAGTGCGCAGACCCATTCGCTGTTCGTATTCGTGCACGGCTTCAAGAACTCGTTCGAGAACGCGGCGTATCGCACCGCGCAGCTCGCGTACGACATGTCGTTCGACGAGGTGCCAGTCCTGTACAGCTGGCCGTCTCGCGGCAGCCTCACGGCGTACCGGGCCGATGAGCACGAAGCAGCGGCCTCGGTGGACAGCCTCGAAAAGTTTCTGCTCGACCTCGCGGCGAAATCCGGCGCACGCGACATCCACCTCATCGCCCACAGCATGGGGACGCGCGTGCTGACGTCGGCGCTGCGGCTCATCGCCGAGCGTCATGGGGGGCAGCTGTTCAGGCAAGTCGTGCTCGCTGCGCCCGACATCGCCGTGAGCGCCTTCGACTCGACGCTCATCACCCAGATCCGCTCGACGCTCAAGGACTCGGCGCGCGTCACGATGTACGCGTCGTCGGCCGACTGGGCGCTTCGTGCGTCCGAGGTGATCCATCGGGAGCAGCGGGTCGGGCAGACGGGTCCCGAGCCACTCGTGATCGACGGGGTGGACACCATCGACGCAACGGAGACCAGCACGGACTTCCTCGGGCACGCGTACTACGCCCGGCAGGGCGTGGTCGGCGACCTGGTCAAGCTCCTGCTCCAGCGCCTCGAACCGAAGCGGCGGAACCTGCTCGAGACGTCGCTGCTCAATCGCCTGCCCTACTGGCTCTTGCTCAACGACACGAGGCCCTGAGGCTGTCGTTGCGATGGTTCTCGCTGCGCCGATCCTGAGTCCGCCCGAACGGGAGCTCTCGCAATGTTGTCATCTCCTTGGCCCCTCGTGTCCGATGCAGATTGAGTTCGCCGGCGCCGCGCGGGAAGTCACCGGCTCGTGCCACATCCTCCGCATCGGCGGCAAGACCGTGCTGCTCGACTGCGGCATGTTCCAGGGGCGTCGTACCGAGACGCGACAGAAGAACCTCGCGCTTCCCTGCCCGGTGGACGAGATCGACGCGGTCGTGCTCTCGCACGCCCACATCGATCACTCGGGCCGCCTCCCGCTCCTCACCGCCCGCGGCTACCGTGGCCCCATCTACTGCACCGCCGCCACGCGCGACCTCTGCGCCGTGATGCTCGCCGACTCGGCGCACATCCAGGAGAAGGACGCCGACTTCCTGGCGCGCCGGAAGCGCGAGGTGGCCGCACCGCTCTACGGAATGCGCGACGCGACGGTCGCAGTGGAGCGCATGATCGGTCTCGCCTACGACACGGCATTCGACGTCGTGTCCGGCGTCCGCGCCACCTTCACCGACGCCGGCCACATCCTGGGCTCCGCGTCGGTCGCGCTCGACCTTACCGAAGGCGGCGTGACGCGCCGGCTGGTGTTCTCGGGCGACGTGGGCCGCAGCGGCCTCCCGATCATCCGCGACCCTCGGCCGCCCGTCGGCGCCGACGTGGTGATCCTCGAGTCCACCTACGGCAACCGGGACCACCCCTCCGTGGAGGGTGCTCGCGACCAGCTCGCGCGAGTGATCACGCGGACCGCAGCGCGCGGAGGACGCGTGCTCGTGCCCGCTTTCTCGGTCGGGCGCACCCAGGAGCTCGTGTACGACCTGCACGTGCTCGCGCGCGCCGGCGCCATCCCGGAGATTCCGATCATCGTCGACAGCCCGCTGGCGATCGACACGACGACGGTGTTCGCGATGCACCCCGAGCTGTTCGACCAGTCCGAGGACCTCGTGCAGCGCGTGAACGACCTGTTCCACTTCACTCAGGTGCGCTACACACGCGAGGCGAGCGAATCCAAAGCGCTCAACCTGCAGCACGGACCCATGGTGGTGATCGCCGCGTCTGGCATGGCCGAGGCGGGACGCATCCTGCACCACCTCCTGCACGGCGCGTCCGACCCGCGGAACACGATTCTCATTGTCGGCTTCCAGGCAGCGCACACACTGGGACGCCGCATCGTGGACCGCACGCCGATGCTCAAGGTGCTCGGCGAGGAGGTGCCGCTGCGCGCCGAGGTCGAGGTGCTGGCCGGCTACAGCGCGCATGGCGACCGCCACGAGCTGCAGCGCTGGCTCGGCGGCGTGCGCGGCGCGAGTGGCGCGGCGCCTCGGGTGTACCTCGTGCACGGCGAGCCCGATGCGCAGGACGCGTTCGCCAACCAGCTGCGAGAGGCGGGGTACCAGGCGGTCGCCACGCCGGCGTGGCACTCGACCGCCACGCTGTGAGCCGCGCCGGCGCCAGTGCCGCGACGCGCATCCGCATCATCGACGGCGCAGCCCGCTGCATCGCCGAACGCGGGACGGCGGAGGCGAGCCTGTCGGCGATCGCCGGCGCGTCGGGGGTGAGCAAGGCACTCCTTCACTACCACTACGCCGACCGGGCCACACTGCTCGCGGAGGTCGTGACGACACTGACGGAACGGGTCACGGAGCGCGAACGCGTGGCGACGGACATGGACGTAGCGTCGGGTAGCGCGAGCGTGGATGCGCTCTGGGCGTGGCTGCGTGACGAGCTGGCGCGCGGAGAGGTGCGTGCCATTCTCGAGCTGGGCCTGCTCCGCGATCGCGCCGTGCGGGAAGCGTCCACGATGGCCGCGGCGCGTCGGCATGCGGCAGCGACGCAGACGGTGCAGCAACTGTTCGAGCGACTCGGCCTCGAACCCACGCTGCCCGCGTCGCTGCTGGGACAGGCGAGCCTGGCGTTCGTGGATGGCCTCGCCGCGGCAAGCATCGGTGCTCCTGCCGACCCGCGTGTGAGCTTCGACGTGTTCTGGTTCGCCTTGCTCGGCCTCGCGGAGTGAGCGCGTCAGCGGCTATTTTTCCCACGATGCCTTCGCCGCGACCGCCCCTAGTGCGCCTCCTCCTCTCCGGATTCGGGCTGGTGCTGCTCGTCTGGGTGGCATCCCTCGGCGCCGTGCTTCGGTGGGAACGGCACGACCAGGCGCGTCCCGTCTCGGCGATCGTCGTGCTTGGCGCGGCGCAATACGTGGGGCGACCGTCCCCCGTGCTGCGCGCCCGACTGGACCATGCGATCGCGCTGTGGCAGCGGCACCTCGCTCCTCTCATGATCGTCACCGGAGGCACCGGAAGAGGCGACACGACGAGCGAGGCGGCCGTGAGCCGGCGCTACGCCATCCGGCACGGAGTGCCGGCGTCGGCCATCCTCATGGAGAACGAGGGTCGCACGACCAGCGAATCCATGGAAGGGGTGGCCCGGTTGATGGGCGGGCGCCGCCGCCGCGACGTCCTGCTGGTGAGCGACCCGTTCCACATGCTCCGCCTCACCATCCTCGCGCGGCGTCACGGGCTCCAGCCGTTCGCGTCGCCGACCCCCACGAGTCCGATCGCCGCCAGCCCGTCCGAGCGGTGGAAGTACGCCCTGAGCGAGTCCGTCAAAGCCCCCCTCGCTTTCATCTTCGAGAGGAACAGCCGGTGAACAGTCGATCATTAGTATCATGTTGTACATTATTTGCCCTCGCGGCCGCGGCCGTAGCTCCGACTCCGGCGCGCGGACAGACCGCGGCCGCGGCGAGCGTGCCCAAGCTCCAGTTCGAGAAGGCCACGCTCCCCAACGGGCTCGAAGTGATCCTGCACGAGGATCACTCGACGCCGATCGTCGTCGTGAACACCTGGTACAAGGTGGGATCGGGCGACGAGAAGCCGGGCCGCACCGGGTTCGCGCACCTGTTCGAGCATGTCATGTTCATGGGCTCGGAGAACGTGCCGGTAGGTCAGTTCGACAAGTGGCTCGAGGCGGTGGGGGCCAACAACAACGGCTCCACGACCGAGGATCGGACGAACTACTACGAATCGCTCCCCTCGAACGCGCTACCGCTGGCGCTCTGGCTCGACGCGGACCGGATGGGACGCCTGCTGCCGGTGATGGACCAGCCCAAGCTCGACCTGCAGCGTGACGTCGTGCAGAACGAGCGCCGGCAACGGGTGGACAACGTGCCCTACGGCAAGTCGAACGAGATGATCCTCGCCGCGCTCTACCCGCCCAACCACCCGTACCACTGGCCGGTGATCGGCTCGATGGTGGATCTCAGCGCCGCCTCGCTGGACGACGTGAAGCAATTCTTCCGCACCTACTATGCGCCCAACAACGCCACGGTCGTGATCGCGGGCGATTTCAACCGCGACTCGGCGATGACCTGGGTGACCCGCTACTTCGGCGGAATTCCCCGTGGCCCGCAGATGCCGTCACGACCGGTCGTGCCGGTGGTGACGATCCCGCGTGACACCTTCCTCGTGCTCGAGGACCACGTGACTCTGCCGCGCCTGTACGAGACCTGGGAGACGGTGCGCATCTATCACGAGAACGATGCGCCACTGGACGTCCTGGCCGACGTGCTGGCCGGCGACAAGAACTCGCGGCTCTACAAGCGACTCGTGTTCGACATGCAGGTCGCCCAGGACGTGACGGCCTACCACAACAGCACGAAGCTCGACGGCAACTTCAACGTCATCGTGACCCCCAAGCCGGGCCAGATGCCGATGCGCATGGCCCAACTGGTGAAGGAGGAGATCGACAAGGTGGTGAGGGACGGCGTGACGCCCCGCGAGCTGGCGCGCGCCCTCAACTCGCGCCGCGCGGCATTCCTCGACCGGATCGCCTCGGTGCTGGGCAAGTCCGACCGCCTCGCGGAGTACAACTATTTCGCCGGGACCCCTGATTACGCGCAGCAGGATGCAGCGCGCTACGACCGCGTGACCGCCGCCGACGTGCAGCGCGTCGCCACCCAGTATCTCACCAAACCGAAGGTGGTGCTCACCGTGGTGCCCCAGGGAAAGAAAGAGATGATGGTGACGGGAGGAAGACGCTGATGCGCCGCACTCATCGTACGCTCGGTATCGCCGGGCTTGCCGCGGCGACCGCGTCGCTCGCCGCCTGCACCGGAGGCGCCACGGTGGTGACGACCCCGCCGGCCACGCTGCCCGTCCCCGTCGCCGCGGCGCCGATCGACCTGACGAAGCCACCGGCCCTCGGCGCGCCGCCGGCGCTCCGCGTGCCCCCGATCACGACTCGGCAGCTGTCCAACGGTCTCAGGATCGTGGTGGTGGAGCAGCACGAGCTGCCCCTCGCCGATGTGATCCTGCAGCTCCGCACCGGCGGCGAGGTCGATCCGTCGGGCAAGACCGGCGCGGCCGCCCTCACGGCGGCGATGCTGACCGAGGGGACGACCTCGCGCTCGGCGCTCGAGATCGCCGACCAGGCGGCGTATCTGGGCGTGCGCGTTGGCGCGGGCAGCGGATGGGATCAGTCCACGGTATCGCTTCACACTCCGACCGCGCAGCTCGACAGCGCGATGGCCCTGTTCGCCGACATCGCGCTGCACCCGGCGTATCCGGCGTCCGATCTCGAGCGCGTGCGCAAGGTGCGCCTCACGTCGCTACAACAGCTGCGCGACCGCGGACCGGCGATCGCCGACCGGGCATATGCCACCGCGCTCTACGGTGAGCAACACCCCTACGGGCGTCCCCTCGCCGGCACCGAGGCATCGGTAGCCTCGCTGTCGCGCGACGACTTGCTGGGCTTCTATGCGCGCTACTACCGGCCGAACAACGCGACGCTGGTCGTGGTGGGCGACGTGAAGCCCGACGACGTGGAGCGCCGCGCCCAGGCGCTGTTCGGTGGCTGGCAGCGCGGCGATGTCCCCTCGGTGGCGAACGCCACGGCGCAGGGCCCCAAAGCGACGTCGCTCGTGCTGATCGACAAGCCCGGGGCCGCGCAGTCGTCGTTCCGGATCGGCGGGATCGGCGCACCGCGCTCGACGAGCGACTACTTCGCGCTCCAGGTGCTCAACACGATCCTCGGCGGCTCGTTCACGAGTCGGCTCAATCAGAACCTGCGCGAGACGCATGGTTATACGTATGGCGCGAACTCCGGCTTCGCGCTGCGCCGTTCGGCCGGCCCCTTCACGGCGAGCGCCGAGGTGGTGTCGGCCAAGACGGACTCGGCGCTCGTCGAGTTCATGAAGGAGCTGCGCGCCATCCGCGACACCGTCCCCAGCGACGAGCTCGCGAAGGCGAAGCGTTACCTGCAGCTCGGCCTCCCCGAGGATTTCGAGACGACGGGGAGCATCGCGGGGCAGCTGCTGCCCCTCATCACCTACGGCATCCCGCTCGATTTCTACAACTCGGCCGTGGAGAACATCGGCGCGGTGTCGCAGACAGACGTGCAACGTGTCGCCCGCCAGTACGTCGACCCCGACCGGCTCACGCTGGTGATCGTGGGCGACCGCAAGACGATCGAGCCCGGGATTCGCGCATTGCGGCCCGGCGAGATCGTGGTGCGCGACGTGCGCGACGTGCTCGGCGCGGCGCCGACGCCGTAGGGGACGGTGGTGAGTGGTGCGTGATTCCTCGAGGGGTCACGCACCACGCACCACCCACCACCATTCCACCGAGAGGTACCACGCGCTCCGCCGAGCGTACACTTTTCCACGATGCAGATTCCGATCGATACTTTCACGCTGCCCAACGGGCTCCGCGTGGTGATGTCCGAAGACCATACGGCGCCGCTCGTGGCCGTGAACCTCTGGTACCACGTCGGCTCCGCCAACGAGCGACAGGGGCGCACCGGGTTCGCGCACCTGTTCGAGCACATGCTCTTCCAGGGCTCGGCGAACGTCGGCGCCAATGAGCACTTCGAGCTGGTACAGCGGGCGGGCGGCACGCTCAACGGCTCCACCTGGCTCGACCGCACGAACTACTTCGAGACGGTCCCGTCCAATCAGCTCGAGCTCGCGCTCTGGCTGGAGGCCAACCGCATGGGCTACCTGCTGCCGGCGATGACGCAGCAGAAGCTCGACACCCAGCGCGACGTGGTGCAGAACGAGCGCCGCTGGTCGATGGACAACCAGCCATATGGCACGTGGTGGGAGCGATTGCCGGCGCTGGCATTCCCCATGGAGCACCCTTTTCACCATTCGCTCATCGGCTCGATGACCGACCTCGACGCGGCGAGCCTCGAGGACATCGCGACCTTCTTCGCGACCTACTACACCCCCGACAACGCGGTGCTCTCGATCGCCGGAGACTTCGACCCGGCCGAGGCGCGCATGATGGTGGAGCGACATTTCGCTCCCATCCCGGCCGGAGCGGGGAAACCGCCGCTGCCGGAGATGGCCGTGTCGCCGACCTTCGGTGGCGCGCTCCGCGAGGTGGTGCCGGACGACGTGATGCTGCCGCGGCTGTTCATGGCGTTCCGATCACCCGTGTTCGGCAGCGACGCCTACTACGTGGCGAGCGTCGCCGGCGCGATCCTGGGTCTCAAGAAAGGGAGCCGGCTGCACCGCGCGCTCGTCCGCGAGCAACAGGTGGCGGCCGAGACGGCGGCGTTCACCTACGATCTCGCCAAGGGGAGCGACCTCCTCGTGGTCGACGTGACCGCGCGCCCGGAATCGAGCGTGGAGCAGCTCGAGGAGGCGGTGCACGCGGAGATCGACCGGCTGATGCGTGAGGGCGTGACGCCGGCGGAGGTGTCACGCGCCGTGACGCTGATCGAGACAGAGCTGGTGGCCGCCCTGCAGTCGGCCGGCGAGCGCGCCGACCGGCTGTCGATGTTCACGACCTACTTCGACGACCCATCGCTCGTGAACCGCCAGGCCAACCGCTATCGCGCGGTGACGGCCGAGCAGGTGAACGCGTTCGTGCGCGAGCGGCTGGTGACGGAGAATCGCGCGAGCCTGCTCTACGTGCCGCGTGGCGCCGACGTCGAGCCCGTGCAGGGTGACCTCGCGATGGCGGAGGCTCCATGAGCGCACCCACCAGGAACGCGCCGGCCACCGCGCCCACGCCACGACCGGCGCCGGCCCCGCCGCGCAGCTACAACTTTCCGGGCTTCGAGCGCCGCACGCTCAACAACGGGGTGCGGCTGGTCGTCGCCCCGGTCAGCAAGCTGCCGCTCGTGACGGTGATCGCGCTCGTCGAAGCCGGCGCCA
The DNA here is from genome assembly GCA_038208205.1 of Gemmatimonadales bacterium. Lineage (GTDB taxonomy): Bacteria > Gemmatimonadota > Gemmatimonadetes > Gemmatimonadales > Gemmatimonadaceae > AG11. The sequence goes on from JBBQYZ010000088.1 coordinate 8,345, forward strand.
CGACGGAACCGCCGGGGCGGCAGGGCGTCGCCGATCTCACGGCGCGACTGCTGCTCGAGGGCGCTGCTGGACTCGACGGCGCGGCGCTGGCCGATCGATTCGAGCGGATCGGGGCGTCGGTGGAGTCGCACGCCGACTGGGACGTGGCGGCCGTGTCGCTCACGTCTCTCACCGCGCGCCTGCCGGAAGCGCTCGCGCTCGTGCGCGACCTGTTGCGGTCACCGGAGTTTCCGGGGCGGGAGGT
>JBBQYZ010000089.1:0-8486 GCA_038208205.1 Gemmatimonadales bacterium
GAGGGATACACGACGAGATGGAAGTCGCCGCTGGCCTGTGTGGCCGCCGGCGCCACGCGCACCGGTGCAAGGGGCGCCGGGGCCGCCGTGCGCGTGGCGATCGTGCCCTGACCGATCCCCTTCTGGAGAGTGCTCGTGAACGCCGTCACCCCGCCGGGGAAGCGGCCGATCAGCCAGTCGCGATAGTCCCTCTGCGGGTAGCGAGCGGCGTTGGCGGGATCCTTCTGCGCCAGCTGCATCAGCACGTCGGCGGTTGCGCGCGTTCCGGCGTACACCGGGTCCATCGCCGGCTGCTGGAGCGACACCGATCCACGTCCCGCGTCGGCGTCCCCCCACGACTCGAGGAAGTGGTGGCCGGGCAGCACGAGGTCGCAAAGCTCGGTCGTCTCGTCGGGGTACAGCGAGAAGCTCACCTTGAAAGCGACCTTCGCGAACGCCTCGGCGAACCGCGCCGACGCGGGCAGTGCGTAGGCGGGATTGGCGCCGCGGACGAACACCACCGGCACACTGCCGGCACGCATTCGCTCCACCGCGTCGATCACCTCGGCATAGCGCGACACGCCGTCGAACGCCGAGCTGCCCTCCGCGGGGCGGATCGTGGTGCCCACCGCGCCCGCACCCTGGTTGAGGGCGGCCACGGCGAGCGCGAGCTCGAGCGCATTGGCGCCGCGCGCGCCGGAGAGAAGGAGCGCCGGCTTGGCCGACGCGATTTCCTGCTTCAGGCGCACGAGCGTGGTCTCGGCGACACCGGACTCCTTCGCCGCGTCGGCCGCCGACATGCTGCCCTGCAGCATGTTGGCGATCGCCAGCTCGGTGCCCGGCGTGCAGGCGATCCATTGGTCGGCGTTGAGCCCCGTGAGCGACCGGCGAGGGCCGACGTAGACGAACCGCGGTGCGTCGGCGAGCTTGGCGCGCGCGTCGGCGAACTCGAGCTGCTGCGGGACCGACATGCCCCAGGTCTCGAGGAAGTCGGCGCCGAAGGACACGATGAGCTTCGCGTCGGCGAACGACAGCTTCGGCCACGCCGTGCCGTAGCTGCGCCGATTCGCCTCGAGCGTCGCGCTGTCGGCCTCGAAGTCCACGCTCAGATGCTGGCGCATGCCGAAGCCGGCGAGCCAAGCGTCCACGAACGCCGGAAAGCTGCCGGTCTCGTGGTCGTTGAAGAACACGCCGTTCCCGGCCGTGCCACGGCTCCGTGCCTCGCCGAGCTTCTGGCTCGCGAGCGTGAGTGCCGCGTCCCACTCGATCGGCTTCCAGGCGCCGTTCTCCTTCACCATTGGGCCGCGGAAGCGATCGGGATTGTACAGCCCCTGAAGCGCCGCCTGTCCGCGCGCGCAGAGCGCGCCGCGGCTCAGCGGATGATCCGGGTTGCCTTCGAGCTTGTGCGTGCGGCCGTCGCGCGTGGACGCGATGATGCCGCAGCTGGTCGCGCACTCGCGGCAGGTCGTGGCGTAGTAGGTGGATACCCCGGCCACCGTCTCGTCGGGATGCACGAGATACGGGATGAGGTTGCCGACCTTCTCGGAGGTGCAGCCGACCGTGCCCACGGTCGCACCGGCAACGCCGAGCACCTTGAGGAAGTCGCGTCGCTTGACGCCCGTCGACCCCGAATCGTTGCTCATGAGCTGAGGTTCCTCGGGCGGTCTAGTAGTGACACGTGGCGCAGTCGTATGGCGCGCGACGACGCGCTGCGGATGGAGTGGCGCCGACGGCGACGACTGCGACTGTGTCGCGCGGCAAACCCATGCCTGGCGGCGTCACGGCGATGCCGGCTCGCGTGCCCGGCGTACCGTAGGGGGCGCCGCCCGAGTAGTTGGCCGGAGGCACGCCGTCATAGCCGGCGGCCTTCTGCCCTTCCTTGGGATCGTAGCCGTTCACGTGGCAGTTGATGCACCACCCCATGTTGAGCGACGCATACTGGGAGACCCGATCCATCTTCTGCACCTGTCCGTGGCAGGTCTGGCAGGTCACGCCAGCGTTGACATGGCGGACGTGCGGGAAGTGGACGTATTCGGGCACCTTGTGAATCCGTTCCCACGGAATGGGCGTGGCATTCTTGCCATTGTTCGCCACGTCGGCGTACTGCCAGAGCTTCTTGATCTCCGGCCTGGCGGTGGCGACGACCGCGTGGCACCCCATGCAGGTGCTCACGGCCGGCATGCCGACGTCGGCCGACTTGTTGCCGGCGTTGTGACAGTAGAGGCAGTTCATGCCAAGTCCACCGTCCTTGACGGCGCCGGCATGCCGCGGGTGCGGGAAGTTGATCGGCTGCACGGGCCCGCGACCCTGGGAGGAAGACGCGCCGCTGTAGGCGGACAACACGACGGCCCCGATGGCCAGGGCGAGCAGGCCCGGGATCGCGGTCCACTTCCTTCGCTGCGTCATCGCGGTGGGGTGTAGGATAGAGCTGAGCAGGTAACGATCGCGAATGAAGTCACGACGGCCCGACCGGTCTGCAAGTTTGCGCGGGCGTAAAGACCGCCGCAAGGCGATGCATGCCCGTCCTCATGCGCTGCGCGCGTCGTCGAGCAAGGTAGACGACAACCGACAATGTTGTAGTCCGGAAATCTCGTCATCTTGCATGATGGCGCGAACGCGACCAGCACTCGGCAAGGTCCTGGCGCCCCGCACGGCGGTCAAGTCAGCGTTTTCCTGACGCGCGCGAGCGCCTGTGCATCGGTGATGCCGGCGCCGCGAAGATCGTCCGGCAACAGGTCGAGATTCGCGCGCGAGTTTTGCGCGAGCCGCAGCGGCCAGTGGGTGCCGTAGACGAATCGCTCGGCGCCGATGGTTCGGATCAGATGCGCGAACTGCTCTTCCGGCGGCCCCCAGATCCAGGCGAAGTCCCAGTGCACGCGGCGCTGCTCCTCCGGCGTCAGACTCCAGTGGGTCTCCTCGAGCAGCTCCCGACCCGCGCCGGTGACCACGAGATCGACCGTCGCCCCGGCGCGCGCGATCGCGCGAAGGTGCGCCGCCGTCAGGTCCCCCGCCACGTCCAGTGGATGGCGCTGGCGCAGGTCCTCGAACCGAACGGTGAGGAGCAGCGGCACACCGTGCTCTCCACATGCCAGGGCCAGTGCACGCAGCCGCCCGTCGGCAGCGGACAGCCCCCATTGCATCGGGTAGGCGCGAACTGCCGCCGCACCCTGCTCGACCACGTCGCGCAACGTACGCTCCCAATCCGGCCAATCGGGACGAACTACCGGCGCGGGGTGCAGCCGGTCACGATGCGGCGCGAGCGACGCGAACAGGGCGTCGTTGCCCGGCTTCGGGTCGCGGTGCCACGCCGATGGCAGATACCCGACCCAGGCGCCGCTCAGGCCCTCTCGCGCCAGTACGCGAACCAGTACCTCCGGATCGGGGTGCGGCAGGTGACGGAACGGGTAGGGCCCGATGAAGGCAGCGCAGTCGATCATCGGACGTTGCCTGTTGCGTGCAGCGCGACGTCGGGCGCGAGGCCGCCGCAGCGCGGGAAGGTGCCGGGAGCGAACAATCTCGCCGCGTTGCGCCAGCGCACGTCGTCGAGGTCATCGCGCGACAGGCCGATCAGCTCGAGTGCGCCAAGCTTGGCGAGCCCGGTCTCCATGGTGAGGTCGCAAGCCCACAGGAGGCGACGGGGTCCGAGCCACTCGAGCGCCGAGTCGAGCATGCCGCGGTCGATGCCGCTTCCGGAGAGGTCGGGAAAGAGGTTGGGGATGTCGCGCACCGCGGGCAACGTATGGGCCCAGTCGCCGCCACCACCGAGATGTGCGAGCACGAAGGCGACGCGCGGGTGACGGCCGGCGAGTCGACCGAGATCCACGCCATCGGAGATCTCCTGACTCGGCCACTCGCGCGTTCGGTGCTGCCAGACATGGTGCAGGACGGGCAGGCGCCGTTCCGCCGCCAGCTCGCACAGCGGGTCCAGCAGGGGATCGTCGGCGCGGCGGCTCGCGAGCAGCTTGACTCCCGCCGCGCCGCGCGTGACGCAGCGCTCGATCTCGGCGAGCGCGTGCGCGGTGTGATTCGGGTTCACCGTTGCGTACCATCGCACCCGGTCGGCGTTCGCTGTCGCGATCGCCGCCATCACGTCGTTACCGCGCGAGACGTCCGCCGGCGATGGGAAGTAGGTGGGTGACGTGTGGCCGTACGAACCGAGCACGCTCGCGACATGATAGGTGATCCCGATGCGGTCGCCCGCGCGGAGTCGCGAGTTGTTCAGCCGCTCCCAGTCGGTCCGGCCCGCGCCGCCGTGGTAGAAATGCGCGTGCGCGTCGATCAGGGAGCCAACTCCACCGAGTGGCGCGGGAGCGCTCACTCGTCCGCTTCGGTCATGGAGACGAACGCGGCACTGGCGGCCGCTTCGAGCTCGACGACGGCAGCCTCGTCGTGCGCCACGGCCGCGAAGTTGTAGGCACCTCGCTTCACCAGCACTCCTTCGTCCAGCACGCGCAGCACGAACCGGCTCTCCCGGGCGGGATCGTCCCAACGGAGCAGCCACATCGGATCGGTGCCGGCGGTCTCGACGCCCACGATCCCGCTCGCGGCGATGGCGTTGTCGATCGCGGCGCGCATCTCGCGTCCGGTCTCGGCGAGCGTCGCGCAGATGTCGGCCTCGTCGTGCCAGTCGAGGACGGCCAGGGCGGCGGCGAGAGCGCTCGCCTCGCTCGCGAGGGTCGAGGAGATCCACGTTCGCTGCGCCGACTCCATCAAGGCGGCCGACCCGACCACCGCCGCGAGCGGGTAGCCGTTCGCCATCGCCTTACCGAACGACGCCAGGTCGGGCGTGACGCCGCACACCTCCTGATAACCACCAGGGGCGAGGCGGAAGCCGGTCTTCACCTCGTCGAACACCAGTGCTGCGCCGGCACGGTCGCACAGCTCGCGTGCGCGCGACAGCCAGGCGAGCGAAGGCAGTCGTTCGACAATCGGCTCGAGGACGATCGCCGCCAGCGTACTGCCCGCGGCGGCGACGGCCCGTTCGAGCGCATCGACGTCATCGAACGGGACACGAGTGAGGTCGCCGCGTGTCGCGGCCGACACCCCGGCAACATCGCTGCTCCAGTCGTGCCACCCGAAGTAGCCCGACGCCACAACGTGCTCGCGACCTGTATACGTGCGCGCAATTCGCACAGCGGCCGCGGTCGCCTCGGCGCCGGTCTTCAGGAACTGCGCACGCTCGGCGCAGGGGATGATCGTGCAGAGCCGTTCGGCGAGCTCCACCTCGCGCCAGCTCGACAGCGCCGACACGTTGCCCTGCGAGGCCGCTTCGACGACGGCGCTCGTGACTCGCGGCTCGGCGTATCCGAGGCTGACCGCGCCGAGCGCCATCGTGCAGTCCAGGTAGGCGCTGCCTTCGACATCGGTGAGCCGGCAGCCGACGGCGGACACGAAGTGCGTGGGCCCCTCGGCATCAGCACGGCCGTAGAGCGCCTCCGCGCGCTTACTGCCCGTGGACGCACCGGTGGGCAGCACGGCCTCGGCGCGCTCGCGCCACGACCGCGCGGGCGCCAGCTCCGGCACGTCATCGCCGGCGGAGCCATCGTCCTGCTCGAGCGGCTCGAGCGCGTCGCGGTCGTCTGGCGGAGGCGGGGGGGCCGCTTCGCGGCCGCGGCCGAATAGTCGGTTCAGTACCATGTTAGAAAAGGTGCACGGCGCGGCCCGGCGTCAATCGTTCGGCTCGTCGCCCAGTCGTGAGGCATCGCGCCCCGAGATGTGCCTGGGCGGGCGAGGCGAGACGTCGGCGGGGAGGGTGCGTTCCACGCGGCCCGTACGCTCGAGGAAGCGAACGACCTCCAGCGCCATGGCGCGCAGGAGTGATAGCTCGCGATCGTCGGGTGCGGCGCGGTAGGTGATGGAGCGCAGCGAGCGCATGATGTGCTCCGGGTACCGTGTCTTGAAGAACTGGATCGACTCGAGCGAATGATGGAGCTCGCTGAAATACCGCTCGAACAGCTCGGCGGGCGGGGGCGGCGCCTCCCTTCGCGGTCCGCGAAGGACGCGCGTCGCGTCGCCGGCCGCCAGGTGCAGCTCGTACAGGGCGATGAGCACGGCCTGCGCGAGGTTCAGCGACGCGTGGTCGGTGGTGGGAATGGTCACCGCCGCGTGCAGGCGGTCGAGGATCTGGTTGGGCAAACCGCTGTCCTCGCGGCCGAACACCAGCGCGATCCGTCCGTGCGTCACCTGCTCGATCGCGGCGGCGGCGGCGCCCTTGGGATCGAGCAGCTGCCATTTGGCAGCGCGACGGCGCGCGGTGAATCCCACGAGCCAGACACAGTCGGCGACCGCGGCATCGAAGTCGTCGAAGTGCGCGATCGTGTCGATCAGGTCCCATGTGTCGTGGGCGATTCCCTCGAGGCGGACCGGGTCGTAGCGCACGGGGCGTACGAGCCGCAGAGTCTTCACGCCCATGTTCTTCATGGCGCGCACGGTGCCCGCGATGTTGACCGGGTCCTGCGGCTCGTACAGAACGACGGCGATGTTGTCGAGTCGGGAGTCAGGCATCGGCGCTGGTGAAACGGAGCAGCCGCGCACGATCGTGGCGGTCACCTCGAAGATAGACGAATTCTCCGCGCGCGCCGGAGAGAACGAGCTGACCGCGCCGCCGCGCGCGGCCAGGCGCGGTCTCGTTGACGATGACGTCGACGTCGACGCGATCGGTGGCGGGCGGCAAGGCGATTGTCGCCGTCAGCTCCCAGCCCTGCGCCGTCGCCCGCCAGGTCGCGGTCAGCTCGAGTGGCGCGGTCCATCCCTCGATGCGTCGGACGCCGACCGAGGTGCTCCCGGGTCGGGGCACGAGCAGCCACCCGCCCTGCTGCTCGCCGACCGCGACGTAGAGCTGGACGCCATCGCCGTTGATGGCGGCTGGCTCATTGTCGAGGACATTCTCGACGTCGACGGAAATGAACGTGCGCGACGATCGGGCGACCTGGACCTGCACCGACAGGCGATCAGCCTCGATGCGCGTCAGGTGGACAGTGGCGCAGGGACGCCCGGCCTCCGTCCAGCTCTCCTCCGACCGCCGATACTCCGGCTCGCCGAGAGTCAGGAGCGCGGGCAGCGTGCGCCGCGGTGACGTCAGGTCGAGGTCGTGGCGCCGAGGTGCCGGAGCGGCAGTGAGGAGCGTCGAATCGCGTCCACGCACCTGGGCGCTATCCCGCCGCAGTGTGGTGCGGCCGCCAGCATTGCCGTGCGTAACACGCCACCCTTCGTCAACCGCCTCATGCCGCTCCACGACGCCGTCGACACGCGTCACCAACAGTGAGCCGGTGTGCGACCGAACGTCCACGACCGCGCCGTTCCAGCTCCAGACCGAGACGATCCGGCCATCGAGCGCGGTGCGCCGAACGAGCAGGAGTGGAACCGGCCCCTCGCCGCCCGGCGACGCCGGCGCCAGCGCCCTCCACCACTCGGCACTCCCCCCCGTATCCACCCAGCCTTGCAACCCGGGCCGGCACGATCGGGCGTGAACGACACCCGAGGGTGGGTCGACGCGCTCAGTCTGTGCCAGGAAGTCGAAGCCGTCCTCCACGCCCGCTCCGCCGACGATCGTCGCCGCGCTCCAGGAGAGTGGCTGGTCGTCTTGCGAGACCAGGTCGATGCCGTGGAAGGGCAGCGCGATCTCGTGAGGCGAACCACCACTCCATTCGACGACGTCGACGAGATAACCCTCCCTCAGCACCAGCGAGCGCCGTACGACCAGATCGTCGGCGAGCCGGGCCTCGGCGCTGACCCACCCCGCTCCATCGCGCTCGTCGAAGCCGAGGAGCCGACCGTGCACGCGTGGCTGGGACCGCCCATCGACGAGCGGCGCGGTGTGCGCGAGCGTGCTCCGATACCAGTGCAGCGTGGGATCGACGTACGAGCCGGTGCCGGGATCGTCGAACCAGCGCGTCAGGCCGCGCACGAGAAGGACGTTGAGGCGGTCGGGATGCCCGTGCCCACCACCAGAGTGTCCGTAGTCCAGTGCGGCGTAGAGCGCTCCGCTCTCGCGTCGCAGGATGCCGATTCCCTGGTCGGGCAGGAGATCGGACGACAGGGGCGTCGCGCGAAGCGGCGGCAGGATCGGTCGAGCCAGGAGGAGCGCGCGCCACGAGAGGTCGGCGCGGGTCAGGCCGGTTGGCGCCACGTTGAGCTCCACGTCGGCGCTGGTGCGGGCGCGACCGGTGTCGCCGCGCGGCGTGTCCGGCGCGTACAGGCGCGCGAGCATGCCTACGAGGCGATCGTCGTCGCGGCGCGCGAGTCCGAGCTCGCACGACTCGGCGAAACGGGGCTGCCGAACACTGACTGCGTACTGCGAGTCGCGGCGCGACGGATAGGTCAGGTCCGGCAGCACGGTGCGAAAGGGCGCGGCGAACCCCTCCGCGAAGCGGGCGAGCGCCGCCTCGGGAATCGTGCGGCCGAGCCGCTCGGCCATCTGCACGCCGTACCAGAGACCGCGGTGCGCGAAGAGGTGATAGTTCTCTCCCTCGTACCAGCTGCCGTCGCCGAGCAACGCCTGCGTGAGA
>JBBQYZ010000090.1:0-8382 GCA_038208205.1 Gemmatimonadales bacterium
GCTCGCGCGCCTCGGCCACCGACTTGACTGCCTCCACGTGGTGGCCATCCGTCTCGAGCAGGGCAGTCATGAACTCCCGGCTGTCGGTGTGATCCTCGACGAGCAGGATCTTCCGGGCCGGACGCGCTCCTCGTTCGGTCGGCGTCGGCTCAATTCGACGTTCCTCGGTCGCTGGCGGGAACACCAGCCGCACTGTCGTGCCCTCGCCCGGCGTCGACTCGATCTCAGCGCGCCCCCGGTGCCGCCGAGCGATGCCATAGACCTCGGCGAGTCCGAGCCCAGTGCCGTTCACCCCCTTCGTCGTGAAGAAGGGCTCGAACGCCCGCTCGCACACTTCGGCCGACATCCCGACGCCGCTGTCCGTCACCTCCACCGAGATCTCGTTCGCCTCGACCTTCGTCCGGATCCGGAGCGTGCCGCCCCCCGCCATCGCGTCGAGCGCGTTCTGCACCAGGTTGAGCAGCGCCTCGCGCAGCTCGCCGGCGATCCCCCGCACCAGGGCGCCGGTCGCGAGCGATTCGTCGAGGTGCACCAGCCCTCCCTTCGCCCGCTCCTGCCAGAGGGGGCGCGTCATCGCCACGACCTCCTCCACCATCACCGACACGTCGACGGTATCCTCGCGCGCGCCGAGCAACGGCTCCTGCCGGATGAACCGACCAACGCGCGCCGCCGTCGCCGCACCCGTCTCCGCCGCGCGCGCGATGCGCACCGCGTAGTCGCGCACCGCCGCCGGATTCTCGGCGTTCATCTCCAGCAGGTACGCCGCCGCCATGATCGGGTTGAGGGCGTTGTTCACGTCGTGCATCACCCCGGCGGCGAGCTGTCCCACCGCGGCGAGTCGTCGGTCGCGCGCCGACGCCTCCTGCAGCGCCAACAGCTCGCGGGTGCGCTCCTGCACCATCCGCTCGAGCCGCTCGGCTTCCGTCTGCACCTGCTGCTGAAGGCGCGTCCGCTCGGTGACGTCGCGCTCGACCGTCACTGCGCCGCGCACGCGCTTGTGCGGATCGTAGAGCGGGTTGGAGTTCACCTCGATCACGGCGACCGCCCGTTCGCCGTCCCGGCTGCGGCGCACCTCGAGTGTCTCCCCGCGCACCCGCTCCCCACGCAGCGCGCGCGCCGTGGGATGCTCGTGCACGAACAGCGTAGTGCCGCCGAGAGTGCGCGGACGATCGAGCTGCCAGAGCTCGCGCAGCGTCTGCGGATTGGCCGACGCGTGCTCCTGCTGCGCCTGCGAGTTGGTGCGCACCGTCTTGCCGTCGGCGTCCACCACCCGCACCGAGTCCGGCAGCACGTCGAAGATCGACTCCAGCTGCGCCACGCTGCGCGCGAGGTCCTCGCGGAGCTCCTCGCGCTCCGTGACGTCGCTGCCGGCGAACAGTACGCCGCGGCCCCCCTGCCCGTCGGAGAGCGGCGCGAATGTCGCCTCGACGAGCCGCCGCCCGCCGCGGTGCTGGAAGGGGACACGCACCGAGACCACCGGCGCGCCTCCGGCGGCGATGTCCACCTGCTCCGTGAGGTCGGCGAGCGCGTTGGGGAAGGCGTCGTAGATCGGCCGCCCCATGGCCTGCGCCACGTCGAGCCCCGTCAGGTCGCGGTAGCGCGCGTTCGTGGCGATGAGCAGGAGGTCGCCATCGAACAGCGCCACGGCGAGCGGCACCGCCTCGAGCAGCGCGTCGAGACGATGCCGCTCCGCGAGCGAAGCGCCGGGCGCGAGGTCGAGCGTGGGCAGGGGCATGGGCGGACGGGGGGACGTCGGGACCGGCAGCGGGCTCGCGAGCACGAACGGCTCAGCGGCCCCTATGAACTCAATGACGGACGCGGGGCGCTGGGCGTCACCACCGGGAGGTGAGGGTAGCTTCGGTGCTGATCGGCGAATCATCGTGGCGCCCACGACCGGTGATGAGCCGCGCGCCGCGTTCGAAGGTGAAGTAGCTGTACCCCCACTCGAGCAGCACACTGAGGCGGTTGCGGAAGCCGGCCAGATACATGATGTGGAGGAAGAGCCAGAACCACCACGCGAGGCTCCCCGTCAAGCGCAGCCGCCCGAAGTCGGCGATCGCGCGATGGCGTCCAATCGTCGCCAGGTCGCCCTTATTCCGGTAGACGAACGGCTCGCGCGCCCGCCCCTCGAGGTCGCGGCGGATGTTGCGCGCCGCGTGTCTCCCCATCTGCATCGCCGCGGGTGCCACCCCGGGAACCGCCTTTCCGTTCGTCGCGATCGACACCATGTCGCCGACGACGAACAGCTCGGGATGTCCGGGCACGCTGAGGTCGGGCGCCACCTGCACCCGTCCCGCGCGGTCGGTCGGCGCGCCAAGCGAGCGACCGAGCGGCGACGCGGCGTTTCCCGCCGCCCAGATCACCGTACCCGCATCGATCGTCTCGCTCTCGCCGATTCGCACCACGTCCGGCTCCACACCGGTGACCAGCGCGCCGGTGCGCACCTCGACGCCGAGGTTGATGAGGTCGAGCCGCGCGTGCTCGCTCAGCTCGTCGGGATAGGTGGCGAGCACCTTCGGTCCCCCCTCCACGAGGATCACGCGCGTCGTCTCGTGGGCGATGCGGCGAAAGTCGCGATGCAGCGTATGTCGCGCGATCGTCGGGATCATGCCGGCCAGCTCCACTCCCGTGGGCCCTGCCCCGACCAGCACGAAGGTGAGCCACTTTCGCCGTTCGACCAGATCGTCGGTCGCCTCGGCCCGCTCGAACGCGCTCAGGATGCGCTGGCGCAGCTCGATCGCGTCATCGATGCTCTTGAGGCCCGGCGCGAACGGCTCCCATTCGGGATGATCGAAGTACGCGTGGCGCGCCCCGGCGGCGACGATGAGATAGTCGTAGAGATGTTCCTGCCCGTCGCGGGCCACGACGACCCGTCGTACGGGATCGACGCGCTCGACCTCCGTCATCAGCACCGTGGTGTTGCGCTGCTGGCGCAGCAGCCAGCGAATCGGCGCCGTGATGTCGGTCGGCGCGAGCGTGGCCGTCGCCACCTGATAGAGGAGTGGCTGAAAGAGGTGGTGGTTGGTGCGGTCGAGCACCAGCAGGTCCACGTTGGCGTGCCTGAACGCGCGCGCGGCGTACAGGCCGCCGAACCCGCCGCCCACGATCACCACGCGCGGGCGTCGCCCGTCACGCCGCCAACGGGGCAGCGCCTCGCCGACCTCGCTCACGCGGCGGGTATCGCGCGCTCGGCATCGCCGATCCGCCCCTCGAGGAACCGCGCCCCCACGGCGATCAGGAGCACGAGCACGATGAGCAGCACGCTGTACGCTGCGCCGGTGCCGAACGACAGGGCGCGCACCTGCGCCAGGATCTCCACCGAGATCGGGCGGTTGGAGTGGGTGTACAGCACCACGCTCGCCACGAACTCGCCCACCGCCGCCACGGCGGCCAGCATCGTCCCCGCGGCGAGACCGGGCCGCGCAGCCGGCAGGATCACGCGGCGCAGCGCGAGCCAGCGCGACGCGCCGAGCCCGCGCGCTGCGTCCTCCAGCGTGGGGTCCATCTGCCGCAGCGAGCCGTCGATCGCGCTGGTCACGATGGGGATGTTGCGAATGAAGTAGGCCAGTGGCAGGATCCAGAAGCTACCGACCAGCAGCACGCGTAGGCGTGCCGGGTCGTTCCGATCGAAGGTGGCGGCGAGCCCGAGGGCGATCGCGGTGGCCGGGATCGCCCACGGCAGCGCCGCGAGGAGGGCGATCATCCGGCGGCCCGGTGCCTTGGAGAGCACCACGACGTAGGCGATCGCGAAGCAGACCACGGCGTTCGCCGCCGTCGCGAGCAGCGCCATCCCCGCGCTGTTGGTGATCGGCCGCCACAGCTCGCGCTCCGTGGCCAGCTTGCGGTAGTTGTCGAGCGTGTACTCCGGTGGGAGCAGCTGGGTCGTCCACGCGCCATCGCGCGCGAAGGAGACGAGCACCACCATGAGGTGCGGCAGCACGAGCAGCACCACCAGCAGCGCCGCGAACCCGGGCAGCAGCGCGCGCGCCACCGGCGAGCGAAGCGCCGCGCGCGTCGAGCGTCCCTTGCCGGCCATCGCGTATCGTCGCCGGCCCTCGAGCCGGCGCAGCAGGAGGAGCGCCACCACCGCTGTCACCGCCAGCACCGCCGTCTCCACGTAGGCGAGCCCCATCGCGCCGTTCAGCTTGGACACCAGGATCTGCGTCGCCAGCACGCGCGCTCCGCCCCCGAACACGTACGGCGCCGAGAATGAGCCGAGGGCGCTCATGAACACCAGCAGCATCGCGCCCACGATCGAGGGCGTCAGCAGCGGCAGGGTGATGCGGCGCAACATCAGCGCACGCGAGGCGCCCAACCCGGCCGCCGCCTCGTCGAGCGTGGTATCGTAGCGTTCCAGTCCCGCGCTCACGAACAGGAAGACATACACGTACATCGTGTAAGCGTGGACGAAGATCACCGCCGTGAGCCCGCTGAGGGTCCATGGCGGCGTACTGAGCCCGAGCGCCCGCTGCACGATCCGCGTCACCACGCCGCTCTCGCCGTAGAGGAAGAGGAAGGCGAGCACGCCGACCAGCGGCGGGAGCGCCGCCGGCAGCGTTGCGACGCCGCTCAGCACGCGACGTCCGCGAAAATCGGCGCGCGTGAGCAGGAAGGCCAGCGGGACGCCGATCAGCAGCGCGGCGATCACCGAGCCGACACTGACGATCACCGTCCCGCGCAGCGCGTCGAGGTCGGCCGGGTTGCTCGCGAACTCGCGCCAGTCGGCGAGGCCGCGGGCAAAGCTCCCGACGATGACCGCCGCATTCGGGTAGACGACCGTCCAGAGCAGGAGCGCGAGCAGCACGAATGCGACGCTCGTCACGGCCCACCCCGCCGCTGGCCGCCGCGCGCTCATGCCGGTACCACCGCCACCGGCACCCCGGCGAGTCGCACGCTCATGCGCCCGCCCTCCTGCGCACCGTGGCCATCGCCCGTCACCTCCACCTCGACGCCGTCGGCGAGGTGTACGCGATACACCACGTGGCCACCGGCGAACCGGCGGCCCACCACCTCCCCGCGCCACGACTGCGCGCCATCGTCCGCCGCCAGCTCCAGCGACTCGGCACGCAGGACCGCCAACACCGCCAGCGCCGCGCCGTTCGTCACTGCCCCCTGCTGCCGCGCCGGCGCCTCGAGGGCCACACCGCCAATCGTGACCTGAACGCGCTCCGCCACGCGTTCGGCCGCCACGACGGCCGCCCGGCCGACGAACTCCGCTACCGCGCGCGTCGCCGGCGCGTGATAGAGCGACTCGGGAGTGCCGACCTGCAGCAGCCGGCCACGCTCGAGCATCGCCACGCGGTCCGCCACGGCGAAGGCGTCCTCCTGATCGTGCGTCACGAACAGCGCCGTCACGCCGCTCCGCCGCAGCATCGCCCGCAGCTCGTCGCGCGTGCTCTGCCGCAGCGCGGGGTCGAGATTGGAGAGCGGCTCGTCGAGCAGCAGCACTCGCGGCCGGATCACGAGCGCGCGCGCGAGCGCGACGCGTTGCTGCTCACCACCGCTCAGCGCCTGCACCGGTCGCGCGGCCTTCCCGCCCAACCCCACGCCCTCGAGCGCCTCGCGCGCCCGCGCGAGGCGCTCGGCCTTCTTCATGCCGCGCGCCTCGAGGCCGAACGCCACGTTCTCCTCCACGCGCATGTGCGGAAAGAGGGCGTAGTGCTGGAACACCATGCCGAAGCCCCGGCGCTGGGGCGGCTCGCGGGTGATGTCGCGCTGCTCCCCGGTGCCGTCGCCGATCAGTACCCGGCCGCCGTCAGGAGTCTCGTAGCCGGCGGCGATGCGGAGCGTCGTCGTCTTGCCCGACCCCGACGCGCCGACAAGGGCGAGCAGCTCGCCCGGCGCCACGGTGAGCGACAGGTCGTCCACCGCCGGCTCCGAGTTGCCCGCATAGCGTCGGCTGACGTGCTCCAGGACCAGCGCACCGGCTGACGCGTCGCGCGGCAGGCTCACGATCCTCGGCGGCTGTTTCGGATGTTCGCATCCCAGTACCGCATCCAGCCATCGAGGCTGTCCGCGATCAGCCGCTGGTCGCCGGGCATCGCCTTCACCTCGGTGCGGGCCCGCCGCACCACCAGTGGCAGCGACCCGTTGGACAGGTCGGTACGCGCGGGGATGCGCAGGAACTTCACCGCCGCGTCGGTCAGGGCAGCAAGCGTGGTCACATACCCGTAGAACTGCCGAGCCTCCTCGGGATGCTTCGCGCCGTGCACCAGCGCGATCGCGTCCACGAGCAGCGGCGTGCCGCTCGCGGGGATCACGTAGCCGACCGGCGTCTTGGTGCGCGCCTCGAGCGTGGCGATGTCGGGCATGTTGTAGAGCGTGATCGTCCCCTCCTCGCGCCCGAGCTTCTGATAGAGCAGTGCGGGGTTGAGGACGTACTCCTTGGTGTTGCCGTCGAGCCGCCGCAACCACTCCCACCCCTGGGCCGTGCTTCCGGTCTGCGCGACGGAACGGGCCAGGATGGCGCCGAAGATCGCGCGCATCGAGCCGCTGGCGATCGGGTCGCGGATCAGCACCTTGCCCTTCCACTTGGGGTCGAGCACCGCGTCCCAATCCTTCGGCGCCTCGGCCGCCGTCACGGCGTGCGTGTTGTAGGCGATCACCTCGGGGGTCAGGTACGTGCCGTACCAGAAGCCGCGCGCGTCGTGCGCCTCCGCCGGCACCCGGTCGGCCCAGGTCGGCGTGTACGGATCCAGGAGCCCTTCGGTCGCGGCGCGGGCGAAGATCTCGGCAGGCGCCCCGAACCAGAGATCCGCCTGGCTGTTCGCCTTCTCGGCGCGCAGCCGATCGAGCACCTCCTGCGAGCCCATGTCGACCCACTGCACGTCCACCGCCGGATGCGCCGCCTCGAACCCCTTTTCGTAGTACTCGAGCAGCTCCTTGCCGTGCGGCGAGTACACCGTGAGCACGGTACGCCCGTCGCCCTTGCACGCCGCCAGCGCGAGCGAGACGAGCAGCAGAAGGGATCGTGGCAGGTCGCGAAGATGCATGGAGTGTCGTGGAGCGTGAATCATCGGCGCCGTGTCGGGTCCCTCAGACGAAGATGAGGATCGGATTCAGCGGATGGAGCGGATCGGGCAGATGCCGGCACACCGTCCGAGCATTCGTCGCCGAGGAACGTCCCGAGGTAGTGCCAACATCTCTTGTCTTGCCCGTGCAGAGCTGGCTCAGGTGCACGCGATCTGGTCATGGTGTACGGACGATCCGTTCGCTCCGCTTCATCCGCCGAATCTGAACCTCCCCTGGGTCTGTGAGAGCGGTCGAGCCACGAGAGTCCATCCAACGTGCCGTACCCAGACCTCGGTCACGGCTGCAGTCCCGGCGCCATCGCACTCTTCCCATCGGCCGCGAGCAGGTTGAGGAAGATCCGCGCCGCCCCTGGCACCCCGGCCGGCAGCTGCCGAAACAGTGCCAGCGTGACGTAGACGTACGCCCCTCGACCAACCGGCGCCACCAGCACCGAGTTCCGGTTCGGTGGCTCACCAGGGTCGTGCATCTCGAGCAACGTGGACCAGTGCGGGTCCGCCGTCGTCGGCATGTACGTCGAGCGCTCCTGCACCCAGCCGGCAAAGTCCGCCGAGGT
This sequence comes from Gemmatimonadales bacterium, assembly GCA_038208205.1. GTDB lineage: Bacteria > Gemmatimonadota > Gemmatimonadetes > Gemmatimonadales > Gemmatimonadaceae > AG11. Next base: position 7,586 of record JBBQYZ010000090.1, read on the forward strand.
GATCCGGTTGGGAAAGGCGAGGAGCCGGGAGCGCGGTTCCAGCACCGTGACCGGCGCCCGCTCGTCCGTCACCCGCTCGGCGGTGCGCGCGAGCTGCACCCTGTACGGCAGGAGGCCGGGCGTCTGCATCTCGGTCTGTCCATACTGCACCACCACCGTGCCGCCGCGCCGCGCGTACTCCTGGAGACGTCCCGCATTCGCGGCCAGCACGGGACTCGCCGCGAAGGCGCGTGGCCCCACCACGATCGCGCCGTAGCGCGAGAGGTTCGTCGTCGCGAGCGCCTCCGGCGCGAGCAGCGTCACTCCCATGCCGAGCTGGTTCAGCATCGGGGCCACGTTGTCGCCCACGCCGCGGATGTAGGCGATGATCGGGTCGCGCGGCAGCGCCGCCGGCACCGCCTCCACCTGCACCGTGGCCATGCGGTAGTAGCGTAGCGGCCGGATGTGCTCGTACACGATCGGCATCCATCCGGCCACGGACCGCTCGCCATTGCTCGTCACGACCGCGGTCACGTAGTGACGTCCCGCCGGCAACCGGCCGCGCACGTGGTAGACGAGCGACGTGCTGCCGAACGGCGCGAGCACGACACGGCGCACGAGTGAGTCGGTGACCAGTCCTGCGGGGAGCGACAGCGCGACGGTGGCGCCGCGCGCCGAGCTGGCCCCCGAGCGAACCCGCAGCGTGAAGTCGCGGTTGATCGTCGTCCCCACGCGCGCGTACTCCACTTCGTCCTCGAACAGGAGGCTGATCGGCAGCACGGAGGCAATGGGCCGCCGCCGCTCGCCGCGCGCCGGAT
>JBBQYZ010000091.1:0-8346 GCA_038208205.1 Gemmatimonadales bacterium
GGGGCCCGCGTTTTTTTTGACCTCGTGCCGCGTATTCCTTTCGGCTACTCTGTCTAGGGTAGTCCGAGCGCGGTCGCCCGTCTCGCGGCGCCGTCACCGCGCTCGCGTCGTGTCCGGGCGGGAACGGTGCCTTGTACTGACGCATTCGTCCCCGCAGACCATTCCGCTCCCCGCCGATCGACTCATGCCTGAAGTGACCGTCACGCGCCGCCTCATGTTCAATGCGGCGCACCGCGTCCACAACCTCGCACTCTCGGAGGACGAGAACACGCGGCTCTTCGGGAAGTGCAACAACCCGAACTGGCACGGCCACAACTACACGCTCGACGTGAGCGTGCGGGGCCCGATCGACTCGACGACGGGCTATGTGATCGATCTCGGCCTGCTCAAGCGTGTGGTCGAGGAGCGAGTGGTGAACAAGATCGATCACAAGAACCTGAACCTCGACGTGGATTTCATGCGTGGCGTGAACCCCACGTCGGAGAACATCATCGTCGCCGTCTGGCACGAGCTCGTGCCGGTAGTGACGCCAGGCCGTCTCGTGCGCCTGGTGCTCTGGGAGACGTTCAACAATCATGTCGAGTATACCGGTGACTAAACTCTCTTCCGCGGCTCCCCTCGTACCGCCTGGCCGTCCGTCGTTGCAGCTCGCCGACGCGGGCCCGACCGACGCGTACGCGGCGCTGGTACGCCACCAGCTGGCCCTGCTCGGCGAAGATCCCGAGCGGGAAGGGCTGCTGAAGACGCCGGAGCGCGTCGCCACGGCGATGGGGTTCCTCACGCAGGGCTACACGATGACCCTTGGCGACGTCGTCGGCGACGCGCTGTTCGCGGAGGAGCACGAGAACATGGTGATGGTGCGCGACATCGAGCTCTACTCGATGTGCGAGCACCACATGCTTCCGTTCTTCGGCAAGGCGCACGTGGCGTACATCCCGCACAAGCGCATCGTGGGCCTGTCCAAGCTGCCGCGCATCGTCGAGATGTTCGCCCGCCGGCTGCAGGTGCAGGAGCGGTTGACCGAGCAGGTAGCCAAGGCGATCGAGGAGGTGCTCGAGCCGCGTGGCGTGGGCGTGGTGATCGAGGCCTACCACATGTGCATGATGATGCGCGGCGTCGAGAAGCAGAACTCTCGAACGATCACCTCGGCGCTGCGCGGCATCTTTCGTGACGACGGCAAGACACGCGACGAGTTCCTGCGGCTTGCCTACGCACCATCGCGCTGACGTGGACGAGCGCCTGCGACTCGCCGGACGCACGGCGCTCGTCACCGGCGCCTCGCGCGGGATCGGCGCCGCCATCGCCCGTCGGCTGGCCGGCGAGGGGGCGCGCGTTGCTCTGGTGGCGCGGAGCGAGGGGCCGCTGCGCGCGCTCGCCGCACAGCTCGGGGGTGGGGCGTTCGTCATTCCTTCCGACCTGCGGGCCGCCGGGGCCGACGCAGTGCTGCACACGGCGGTCGATGCGGCGGCAGTGGACGGCATCGACATCGTGGTCAACAACGCAGGGGCCTTCTTCAGCGCGTCTGCGCACGAAACCTCGGTGGACGCCTTTCGCGAGATGCTCGACCTCAACCTCACGGCCCCCTTTACCGTGGCGCGCACTTTCCTCGCGGAGATGCGCGCGCGCGGCAGCGGTCACGTCGTCACGATCGGCTCGATCGCCGACCGCGCCGTCTTTCCGGGCAATGCCGCGTACGCGGCCAGCAAGTACGGGCTGCGCGCCCTCCACGAGGTGCTGCGCGCCGAATTGCGCGGCACCGGTGTCCGCGCGACCCTCGTCTCGCCTGGCCCCACCGACACCGACCTCTGGGACGCGACCGACCCGGACAATCAACCGGGCTTCACGCCGCGCGCCGGCATGCTCTCTCGCGATGCGGTCGCCGACGCCGTGCTCTACGCGGTGACCGCCCCTGCCGCGGTCAACGTGGACGAGCTGCGACTCTCGCGCAGCTGACCGGCTGTCCGGCGCCGCGTCTCGGCCACCCTTGGTGTCGCGTTAGATTCGCCGTCATGTTCATCGAACTGGTTGACGCGCTGCGCTGCCCGGTGCCGCACGAAGAGAGCTGGCTGGTCGTCGCCGCGGAGCGGATGGAGGCGCGTCACATCGTCGAAGGGACGCTGGGATGCCCTGTGTGCCGGGCATCGTACCCGATCCACCGGGGCGTCGTGGACTTTCGGCGCACGCGCGCCGGAGCGAGCCCCGCGCGCACGGCTGAGTCGCGCGTGGAGCGCGACGAGTCGTCCGATCTCGAGCAGGCAATGCGGCTCGCTGCTTTCCTGGGTCTGTCCGATGCGGCTGGCTTCGCCGTCCTCGCCGGCGCATGGGGAACGCGCGCCTCCGCCCTGCGCGGACTGGTCGAGACGCCGCTCGTGCTCGTCGATCCGCCCGACGCGTTCGAGGGCGAGCCCGGGATCTCCGTGCTGCGGACCGACGGCCCGCTCCCGCTGGCGGCCGGCGCCGCGCGCGCCATGGCGATCGACGGACCCGGTGCCGAACGCGTGGCGTCGGCGGTGCGTGCCACGCGAGTGAAGGGGCGGGTCGTCGGACCGACGACCGTTCTGCTGCCGACCGGCGTTCGCGAGCTCGCGCGCGACGAGGAGCTCTGGGTGGCCGAGCGGGAAGCGCTCGACTCCCCGCTGGTCGCCCTGCACGTACGGCGGCGAGCCTAGACCGCTCCCGCGTGCGCGGGCTCGCTGTCGTACAAGCTGTCGATCACGCTCCGGTACGTCTTGTCGATCACGCGCCGCTTCACCTTGAGGGTGGGCGTGAGCTCGCCGCGCTCGATGGAGAAGTCGTGCTCCAGGAGCGCCACCTTCTTCGGCCGCTCGAAGTTCGCCAGACCACTCAGTTGGCCGAAGACCTCCTTCTCCATCTTGGCGCGGATCGTCGGCATCTCGAGCAGCTGTCGCCGCTCGGTCCAGATGACGTTCTTGTACTTGGCGTACTTCTCCACCTGCTCCCAGTTGGGCACCACCAGCACCACGGCGAACTTGCGCTTGTCGCCGATCACGACAGCCTGGCTGACATACTTGTTGGTCTTGATCAGGTTCTCGATCGGCTGCGGAGCGATGTTCTTGCCGCCAGCCGTCACGATGATGTCCTTCTTGCGGTCGGTGATCGCGAGGAAGTCGTCGCGCAGCTCGCCGATGTCGCCGGTGTGGAACCAGCCCTCCCCGTCGATCGCGTCGCTCGTCGCGTCCGGTCTATTGTAGTAGCCCTTCATCACGTGCGGACCACGCGTGAGGATCTCGCCGTCCGCCGCGACGGTCACCTCCGAGCCGGGAATCGGTCGTCCCACGGAGCCGATGCGAAAGGCGCCCGGCGTGTTCACGGCGATCACCGGCGACGTCTCGGTGAGGCCGTAGCCCTCGAGGATCACCAGCCCCGCGGCGTAGAAGAACTTGTTGATCTCGGGGGCCAGCGGAGCGCCGCCAGACACGAAGTACCGAAGGCGCCCGCCGGTCCGCGCCTGCAGCTTGGAGAAGACGAGCTTCTGCGCGATGGCGTACTGGCGCGCGAGCAAGCCCTTCGGCTCGTCGCCGGCCAACTTCACGTCCGCCCACCGTTCCGCGACGCCGCGCGCCCAGTAGAAGATGCGCTTTTTCACGGCGCCGCCGGAGAGCGCGTTTTCGAGCACGCGCGCGTACATCTTCTCGTACAACCGCGGCACCGACAGCACGAGCGTCGGCCGCACGGTCTGCATGTCGATCGGCACGGTGTCGATCGACTCGGCGTAGGCGATCGAGCATCCCACGTGATGCATCAGGTAGTGACCGGCCATGCGCTCGAAGATGTGCGAGAGCGGGAGGAAGCTGAGGCAGACGTCGCCGCTCGACTCGAACGGGATGCACGACGCGGACGCCATCACGTTCGAATACAGGTTGTCGTGAGTGAGCATCACTCCCTTGGGCTCTCCCGTGGTGCCCGAGGTGTAGATCAACGTCGCGACGTCGTCGGGTGTGACCGCTCCGGCGCGCGAACGATAGGCGGCGCGCCGGGTCTCGTCGTCGACGCTGGCGCCCCTGGCTTCGAGCTCGGCGAGCGTGAGATCGGCGCCCGCGTGGCGCTCGGCTGCGAAGGTGATCACCGTGCGCAGTGTGGGACAGTTGGCGCGCACCCCGGCGATCTTGGAGGCCTGGGCTGCATCGCTGACGAACATCGCGACCACGCCCGCGTCGCGCAGGATGTACGCGGCCTGCTCGCCGGGAAGATTGGGATAGAGCGGGACGTCGGCCAGGCAGGCCGACAAGCAGGCGTAGTCGGCGATCGCCCACTCGGGCCGGTTCTCCGAGAAGATGGCGACGCGGTCCCCCGGCTTGACCCCGAGCTCCTGGAGCCCGAGGGCCGTGCGTCGCACGCGGTCGGCGAGGACGCGACTCGAGATGGGACGGTAGATGCCGTCCACCTTCGACTGGAGGGCGTCGGGTTTGTCATATCGCTCCACGGCGTCGAAGAAGAGCCGCGTGAGCGTGCCGGGCGTCGAGTTGCGCGGGCCACCGGACGAGATCATCGTTACCTCCGCCAGAGTGCGCGGCCGCGACGGCGCGGCTCGCTTGGTCCCGCGATTATACGGCGGAGGACGGGGGGGCCGCTACGGGTGGGCCAACGCTCAGCGCGGACCTCGCAGCACGAAGTCGACGGCTCGCAGCGCGATGCCGCGGAAGCTGTTGGCCGAAGCGCGCACGACGACCGAGTCGACTCCGGCGCCGGACACCACGAGCACTCGCGAGGCCATTCCGGAGGCGTCGGTGGTATCCACCGCCATGGTGGAGTCGGATCGGCTGACGACGCCTCCGTCGGCAGCAAGCACGGCGCGCGCGTCGGCACTGCGGCCGGCGAACACGGTGATTCGGTAGCGCACGATCACCCCGGCCACGCCGGTCAACCCCTCGCGGTATGGGCCGGTCACGCTCACGCGCAGGGTGTCGAGGGCGGGGAGCGAGGCGGCCGAATCACGTAGTGGTGACACGGCGGCAGTGGTGGTCGGCGGCGGCACGACGACCAGGGTTGCCGGCGCGGTCTGCAGGTTGACGCCGACGCGGGCCACCAGCTGCACGGTGGCGACGGTGTCCTGCGCGACCACGTAACCGGCAGCGTCGACCGAAACGGGGGCCGGGAGCGCCGCCGTCAGAAAGGTGACGGGCGCCGTGGTGATCTCGACGCCGTCTCGTCCGATCGCGCGCACCCGCAACGGCGCTGCGCGCCCTGTGCTGTCGCGCAACGTGTCGCCGACGACGATCGCGGGCGCGGGAAGCTCGAGCGGCAGCAGGTAGGCGATGCCGTTCACCAGCGTGGGTACCTCGCCGCACGCGATCGCAATCGTCACCAGGGCGACAGCGCCGAGCGCGGCGGCACGAAACAGACGCTTCATCGGAGCAACGGGTCGAGGATCTCGGCGAGGCGAACGTACGCGCGAGCGGCGGGATCCTCTGGCGACCGCAGCACGACCGGCTGGCCCGCCGCGAACGCGTCGATCGATGCCATGGTGCGCGGAATCGCGACGTCCAACAGCAGCTCCGGCGGGAGCTGTGCCCGCACGTAGGCGGCGACGCGTTGCGACACTTCGTTCCCCTCCTCCAGCATGGTCAGCACGATCCCGTCCAGAGCGAGCGCCGGGTTCACCATCGCGGCCTCGCGCACCGCACGCAGGATCTGGGTCGTCGTCTGCAGGGCGAGCGGCTCGCACTGCAGCGGGACGATCGCGTGCTGGCTGTGGAGCAGCACTCGCCGCGTGAGCGCGCCGAGACCCGGCGGCGTGTCGACGATGACGAGGTAGCCGCGCGCCCGTGCCCGGTCGAACAGTTCGCCGAGCCGCGGCGAGCCAGCCACCTGCGCGGCGTACGTCTCGTGCTCGGACGCGTCGCTGACCGTTCCGGCCAGCAAGACGCGCAGCCAGGGCAGTGGAGTGGCGAGCACCACATCCTGCAGCTCGCGCTCGCCCGAGAGCACGTCGGCCAGTCCAGCCGCGTGCTCCGCGTTCGACAGTCCCACTCCGTGCCGCACCGCGCCCTGCGGGTCGACGTCGACGAGCAGTGTCTTCCGACCGCGGCGCGCGAGTGCACTCGCCAGATTGATCGCGGTCGTGGTCTTGCCGACACCCCCTTTCTGGCTGACGACCGCGAGAACGGTCCCCACTAATGCTCGGGTTGGTCGGGCGGCTTCGCAGGCTGCGACCGAATTCCCTCGAGGGTCTGCCTGGCATGCCGCACCCACCGGTCGGCTTCCGCGCCCGACGGCGGCGTCTCGAGGAAAGCCTCGAGGTGCGCGGCCGCTTCGGCCTGGTCGCCGCGCTTGAGCTGCAGGAAGGCGAGCCCGTAGTGCGCGCCCGAAAGCTCGGGGTCGAGCTCCAGGGCGCGCCGGTAGGCGCCCACCGCCTCATTCAGGCGCCCGGTGCGCGAGAAGGCGATCGCCATGTTCTGCAGGATGCGCGGATCGTTGGGATGGTCGCGCAGCGCCAGGCGGTACGAGGTGAGGGCCGCGTCGAGATCGCCCTGCTTTTCCAGGGCGAGCGCCTCGTTCAGGTAGTCGAGGCGCGGCGGCTTCTTGCGACCGTCCGACTCGCCGCCGAGCAGGCGGCTCAACCAGGACATGCGATGCGCAGCGGGAGAGGGAACGGCCGAGGGTCGGCCGTGAAGCGGAGGGCGACTGCAGGCGCAAAGATAATTCCCTTACGCGCGGGGCGGCAACAACGCGGCTCGCCACGCGCGCACGCAACGTGCTTCCACCAGCGGGGACGGCGGGCTACCTTGGCGCACCGTTCCCCCATCACGCAGGAGCCCCGGTGTCCCCACGACGAACCGTCATCGAACAAAGCAGGGGGGTGTTCGAGGTCGAATGGCCCATGTTCGGGGAGCTCTCGCGCGCCCTCGCCCTCAAGGTCGTCCGTTCCTACGACCCGGAGCTCATCGTCGGGGTCGCTACGGCGGGCGTGGTCCCGGGCGCCGTGATCTCGGCAATCCTCGACCGTGAATTTCACTCGATCGTGGTCAGCCGTCGGTATCAGGCGGAGACGGTCCGCGAGACCCCCGCCGTGTTCGGCGCGGCACCGGCGCAGGTGCGCGGCCGCCGGGTGCTGATCGTCGACGAGACGTGCGATTCGGGAGCGACGATGCGCCTTGCGGTCGCGTCGATCGTGAACGCCGGGGCCTCCGACGTGAAGACCGCCGTGGCGTTCAAGACCGGCAGCTACGAGCCGGATTTTCACGCGCTCGCCACCGAGAGCACCATCGTGCTGCCGTGGGACCGGGAGGTGTTGTTCAAGGGCGAGCTGGTTCCGAACCCTCTGTACCGGGAGACCATCGGCGGGTAGGCGACAGGGGTCGCGCGGTCGTCGAGGAGCCGTGCTGTTCACCCCTGCGCGGCCACGCTCCTACGCCGCGTGCGCCACCGCGTCCTCGTAACTCTTGCCCGCGCTCATCTCGTCGTAGACCCGCTGAATCATCTCGGTGCTGCCGAGGAGCCAGCGACAGCGCGCGTCGCCCACCGAGCGGCATTCCACCTCCATCACGGCGAGCGGTGCGTCGGCGACGCGACCGAAGAAATCGGCGAACATCCCGGCCGAGACGTGACAGCTCGGTTGCTCGAGCGTGCCGGGCACGGCCTCGCCCCAGTCGCTCGAGTCGAGCGTGCCGACCCGGTCGTGGAGGGCGCCTACCTGGAGCGATCCCCACCCCGCCAGACGGAAGAACTCCGTGGCCTCTCGCTGGAACGCCGCGACGGACAGCGATTCCGGCGAGCGCGTGCCACGACTCGTGATCCACTGGCGGAATGCCTCGAACAGCGCGCCACCACCCGCGTAGCCGGCCTCCTGCAGATAGCCCGCCGCCGCCGGCCCAGCGTCGCGGACCAGCGCGGCGCGGAGCGCCGTCATCGTGTCGCGCGTGATCGCGAGCATCCCGCTGCCGGTGAGATCGATCGTCATGGTGCTCAAGGAAAGGGTCTCCTGCGGAAGGGGTCGCGCCGAGGACGCGCCACCTTGTCTACACCGCGCCGGCGCGGCGGCGCAACTCCGACTCGTCGATGGTCTCGATGCCGAGCGCGCGGGCCTTGTCCAACTTGCTGCCGGCCTCCTCGCCCACGACGACGGCCGTCGTCGCCTTGGATACGCCGCTCGTCACGCGTCCGCCTTGCGACTCGATCAGCTCAGTCGCCTCCTCGCGCGAGAGAGTGGGCAGCGTCCCGGTGACCACGAACGTCATCCCCGTGAGCGCCCCGCCTGCGGCGACGGACCTCGGCTCGAGCATGGTCACGCCGGCCGAATCGAGCTTGCCCACCAGCTCTACCGCTGAGTGGTCATGAAAAAAGGCGACCACGGCATGTGCGATTCCCTCGCCGATCCCGCGGATC